>CATWBR010000035.1 GCA_958349075.1 uncultured Clostridium sp. | reverse complement strand
ATAATATAAGTAATGGAAGGTGTTTCGGATGTCAACCCAGGGAGAAGTAAAGCAGCAGATAAAATCACAGGTCAGAGAACCAAAACGATACAGAGTTATTATGCATAATGACGACTATACCCCGATGGATTTTGTAGTCCAGGTCCTGATGGAGGTATTTAACAAGAGACAAGAGGAGGCTGTCATGCTGATGATGATGGTGCACAAGGGCGGTAAGGCCGTTGTGGGCACTTATTCCTATGACATTGCCCTGACAAAGATAAGAACAGTGACAGCCCTGGCCGAGGAGGAGGGGTATCCCTTCCGGCTGACGGTGGAAGAACAATAGGAAGACTCATGATTTGGACCCACGAAGGAGGCATCATAAAATGAGAGTGACAAAAGAAGTGGCGGATATATTAAACCTGACTTTTGACGTAGCGGTGCGGGAGCATCATGAATATGTTACTCCCGAACTGCTGTTATATGAAATAGCAGCTCAGGATACGTTCCGGGAAGCGTTTGAAAACTGCGGAGGCGATACGGACAAACTCAGGAAAAATCTGCGGGAATACCTGGAACAGCATATGGCGGCGGGCAGCCTGGACGACGGCCCGGAGGAGGATTACGGCCCGGAAGATACTGCGACGGAAGAGCAGACCTTTGGAGAAGAAAGGCCGGAGATGACCGCCGGGTTTGAAAATGTGCTGATCCGTGCGCAGGAGACGGCCGATAACTGCGGAAAAGATGCGGTGGAACTTTCCCATCTCGTATATGGGTTCTATTCACTGGAGGAGAGCTATGCCATCTATTATATGGAAAGCCAGGGAGTGGGAAAGACGGCCCTGCTCCAGGAACTGTCGGAGATTTATGATGGGATTTATGAGCGGTATCAGGAGCGGAAAGCCCAGAGGGAACAGGAGAAAAACGGTTCCGGCCGTGGAAAGTCAGACTCGGGAACCGGCCGTGGGAAAGGTTCAAAAGACAGAGCGGAAAACGGGCATGGAGAGGTGGAAGAGTCCGGAAGCGGCGATGAAACCGGCGGGCAGGATGCGGGAGAGTCCCAGGAAGGCCAGCCCGGTAAAAGCAGCAGATGGCGCCGCTATGTTACCTGTCTTAATGAGAACCTGGAAGGAGTGAATCCCCTGAGTGGCCGTGAGGACGAGCTGGAACGGACCATGCAGATCCTGTGCCGGAAGGAGAAGAACAATCCGCTCCATATTGGCGAACCGGGAGTCGGAAAGACGGCCATTGTCTATGGCCTGGCACGGCTTTTGGAGGAGGGTAAGGTGCCTGAACCGTTAAAAGGCGCTACGATTTTCACCCTGGATCTCGGAACCCTGCTGGCCGGAACCCAGTACAGGGGAGATTTTGAAAAGAGATTCCGCGAAATCATGGACGGCGTTATGAAAGAAAAAAAGCCGATCCTCTATATCGATGAAATCCATAATATCGTAGGCGCAGGAGCGGTGAACGGAGGCAGCTTCGATGTTTCCAATATGTTGAAGCCGTACCTTGCTGCGGGGGAAATCCGTTTTATCGGAGCGACCACCTACGAGGAATATAAAAAACATTTTGAGAAGAGCAAGAGCCTGGTGAGGCGTTTTCAGAATGTCGAGATTAAGGAACCGTCCGAAGACGATACGGTGAAAATCCTGGAGGGGCTGAAAAAGCACTATGAGTCATATCACGGTGTCAAATATGGCAAAGGCGTTCTGGAATATGCGGTAAAAATGAGCGCCCGATATATCAACGAACGTTATCTGCCGGACAAGGCCATCGACCTCATCGATGAGGCCGGTGCATACAGACGCCTCCATCCTCAGGAACAGAAGACGCAGACCGTGGGAAAAGGGCTGATTGACGAGATACTGTCAAAGACCTGCCAGATTCCCAAACAGGTGGTGGAGAGCGATGAGGTGAAGAAACTGGCGACGCTGGACCGCAGGATATCAACAAATGTTTTCGGTCAGGATGAGGCCGTGGGACAGGTAGTGAATGCGGTTAAATTCTCACGCGCCGGTCTTCTGGAAGAGGGAAAACCGCTGGCCAGCCTGCTGTTCGTCGGCCCTACCGGCGTCGGCAAGACGGAGATAGCCAAAACGCTTGCCCAGGAACTGGGGATCAGGCTGATCCGTTATGATATGAGTGAGTATGAAGAAAAGCATGCCGTGGCAAAGCTGATTGGAGCGCCTGCCGGGTATGTGGGATATGAGGAGGGCGGCCTCCTGACGGAGGAAATCAGAAAGAATCCCCATGCGGTGCTTCTGCTGGATGAGATCGAAAAAGCCCATCCCGATATTTACAATATCCTGCTCCAGGTGATGGACTATGCGACATTGACCGATAACCAGGGTAGAAAAGCGGATTTTAGGAATATTATTTTGATTATGACCTCCAACGCGGGGGCCAGCCAGGTAGGAAAATCCCAGATTGGTTTTGGTGAGAGAACGGTAAAATCCGATATCATTATGGATGAGGTCAAGAAGACATTCCAGCCGGAATTCCGCAACAGGCTCAACCGGATTGTTGTCTTTAATGCAATGGATGACAGGATGGCGGCCGCCATTGTGGATAAGAAACTGAGGGAACTGGGAACGATGCTGGACGGCAAAAAGGTTCAGTTTACCGTAACCGGTGCGGCAAAATCCCTCCTGAAAGAAAAGGGAATCAGCCAAGAGTACGGAGCCAGGGAAATTGAGCGTGTGATCGGAAGCGAAATCAAACCGCTGCTGGTGGATGAAATCCTGTTCGGCAGCCTGAAGCGGGGCGGTGACTGCCTGTTGGATTGCAAAGACGGTGTTTTTACCATCGCAACGGGAAAAGGAAAGGTTAAATAGATGCCGGTATATCGTTTATCTGAAAAGGAAATCAGTTTTCCGGATCCGGTTCTTGCCGAGGATAACGGACTCCTGGCCGTTGGAGGCGATCTTTCGCCGGAACGCCTCCTCCTGGCCTATATGTACGGTATTTTCCCGTGGTATAATCCGGAAGACGAGATAATGTGGTGGTGCCCTAAGGAACGGTTTCTGATATTTCCGGGGGAGATTCATGTTTCACGCTCGATGAAAAAATATATGAAGAAGCACGATATCAAGATCTGCCTGAACCGGGACTTCCGGGACACAATGCATCGCTGCAGGGTGAAGCGGGAAAATGCCGAAGGAACCTGGATTACGGATGAGATGGAGGAAGCTTATTACAGGCTGAACGGGAAGGGCTGGGCCGTCGGTGTGGAGGCCTTTGAGGACGGGAAACTGGCCGGAGGACTTTACGGTGTGTCTATTGGGAAATGTTTTTTCGGTGAGAGCATGTTTTCCGAGAAGGAGAACGGTTCGAAGATTGCCCTGATTGCCCTGGCACAGTTACTGGAAGAGAATGGGTTCCTGTTTATCGACTGCCAGTTTCATACGGAGCATCTTGAGAGCATGGGAGGAAGATACATTCCATGGGAGGAATACAATAAAATGCTGGAAGAGGGAACACATAGAAGTGAGTGGTAAAAAGAAAACGCTGGTACGCAAACCAGATTACTTTGACCGTTTCAGGTGTACGGCTTCGGCCTGCAGCGACAACTGCTGTATCGGCTGGGAGATAGATATTGATGAAAAGACGGCCGGGAAATATAAAAATGTTCCGGGAAAGCTGGGAAAAAAGCTTCAGGAGATGATTTTATGGCCTGAAGAACCGCCCCGCTTCATTCTTCAAAGGGAGCGCTGTCCGTTTTTGGATCAGGACAACCTCTGCGAGATAATACGGGAATTGGGAGAAGACAGCCTTTGCGATATCTGCAGGGAACACCCGAGATATTACGAATGGTTTGACGGCCTGACGGAGAAGGGTGTGGGCCTGTGCTGCGAGGCGGCGGCAGGCCTTATCCTTGGCTCTTCTAAAAAAGCAGAGTTCGTGACGGAACCGGAGGAGCGGCAGGAACGGGAGCCGCTGCAAAAAGGGGAGACTTTGCAGGAGGGAGAACTGCGGGATCCTCTTCTTACAGGACTGCTCGAAGCGCGAGAAACCGCATTTGGGCTGATTCAGAACAGGGAAATCCCATTAGATGAAAGGCTCGCCCTCTATCTGATGCTCTCCGAGGATATCCAGGATTATCTGAGCATGTACGCCGATTATCGTGAAACCTTGCCGCAGGAAAACGGCGGGGACTTAGAGGCAGGAGCGCAGGCCGGAATGCAGACGGCGGAGCGGATCCGTGAGGCTGCCAAAGAATACGGGAATCCGGAATTTGTCACAGGGCTCTTAAAAGACTGCAGGGAAAGTGATGAGAGCGGGAACAAAGAAAATAAGGAAGACGGTCCGGGTCCTTCGGTTTCGGAAAAAGACGGAATCTGTGCGGCTGCCGGCCGCTATCGGCCGATTCTAAAGTTCCTGCAAACACTGGAGCCGGTTTCGGAGCAGTGGCCCGAGCTTCTTGAGCGCCTTCAGGACGAGCTTGCATCAGTCCTTGCCAAAGGGGCGGAATTCTCGGCGTATATGAAAGAACGGGAGTATCAGTACGAGCATCTTGCCGTCTATTTTACATACCGGTATTATTTGAAATCCTATTTTAACTGTGACCTTCTCTCTAGAGCCGTATTTACCGTGGTAAGCGTTCTGGTTATCAGGCTGCTGGATATGGAAAAATACGCCGGAACCGGGCGCGTGACGGTGGAGGAGCAGATTGAAACAGTCCGGTACTATTCCCGTGAATTGGAGTATTCTCTCGAAAATTTGGAGACATTTTCGGAGGAGGTCTGGGAGGGAAAGGCATTCGCTTTGGAAGAACTGCTGGAATTGTTGTTTATGTAATCGATAGGAAGGTTATGTAATCTACAGGAAGTCCGGACCGAAGGAAGAGGGCAAAAAACGGAAAATATGAGAGGAGAATCCCATATGAGAAAAGTGAAAATAACAGTTTTAAAAACAACTTTAGATGAAGAATTGGCAAAGGAATATGGCGCAGAAGGCCTGTCTGCCTGTCCGATGCTCCGGGAGGGGCAGGTTTTTTATGCCGATTATGCAAAGCCGGAAGGATTCTGTGACGAGGCGTGGAAAGCCGTTTACCAGTATGCCTTTGCCCTGGCCCATGGCGCGGGAAATGAGTTGTTCTACTATGGCGACTGGATCAGAAAGCCCGGTGTGGCGATCTGTAGCTGTAACGACGGTCTTCGTCCCGTGATTTTTAAGCTGGAAGCCACAGACGAAGAATCAAAGATTGATTATGAGCCGGTAAGGTAGGGGAAAAGCAGGGGGATATGATATGGAAAATGCAGAATTTATAGGACAGAAGGTACATGAATTATACTGGCAGCATGATATCAACTGTGCCGGGACTACGCTGATTTGCCTCGCCGGATGCTTTGATGTCGCACTTCAGGAGCAGACGCTGGCCTCGGCCATCGGGCTTCATGGCGCCGGAGGTTACCGGGCGCAGTGCGGACTAGTTGAAGGGTCTTTAATGTTTATCGGAATTTACGGCCGGATGAAGGGAAAAACGGACGGAGAAACGGCACGGATATGCTATGAGTTTGCCGACTGTTTTATCGGGAAATTCGGCTCCTTAAAATGCCGCGACTTAAGGCCGGGAGGATTCAGGGAAGACGATCCGCCCCACGCCTGTGAAGATTTAACACGGGATGCGGTTATGTTTACATACGAATTTGTCAAAAGCCATTTTGAGGCAGAACCAGGCAGATAACAAGCCTGGTTTTTTGCCCGACGGGAAGCGTTTGGAGTATTGTATCGCTTCCTATATCATTTTCTTGATCCACCCTGTGAGTACATCCAACTGCTCCGGGGTGTGGAACCAGTGTTCTCCATCCTCCATAACGGTAAGACCGGCGCCGGATGTTTCCGTGAAAGCATCCACGGTACTCCGCTCTGTCAGATGATCCTTGCCCGCGTACAGGATTTCGCCGGGAACATCCCATTTCGTAACAGGATGTTTTTTTGCGTATTCCAGGTACTCCCATGACAGTGTCTCACCAAAATCGGTGGGGATAGTCTGTTTTTCCCTGAGTTCGTCCTCAGAGACGGAGGCCCACATCATCATATTGCGGATCAGCCGTTCCATATCGAGAACCGGTGAGATAAAAAGATATTTCTCCAGAGTGGCGTCCCGGAAGCTCAGCATACTGAACCAGGCGCCGAGACTGTTTGCTATCAGACCGGTTTTCTTCCAGCGTTTTCCGATATACTGCATAACGGCTTTCAGCTCGGGAACGATATACCAGGGAAGAAAATGTTCCTCCTCCGCCCTGCGCTCCCCATGTCCGGGCAGATCAATACCGAGCACCTGCCATCCCCTGGCGTCCGCCGCCGGGGCAAATCCGGCCGCTTCTTCTTTACAGCCGTTTTTGCCGTGAACATAGAGGTACACATGATCCGAAGGTTTCCCATAGAGGACAGCCGGTATTGTTCCAATTTTCATATCTATTGTTTCCATAATGAAATCTCCCTGCTATAATTATTTTCTGAAGGTTAAATGGTGCGGGGCGGCACAGATCAAGGACAAAAAGCCGGTGCAGCCCTTCTTTATTGTAGATGGCCGGGTGCATAAAGTCAATCAGGGAGAAGTGTGGCAGTGTTTTGTGCCGAGGACGGCCGGAGCTGAATGGGAAAGCGGAGTTTCCCACAGTTAAGGATATGAAACCACAACTCGTGCTTACCTTGACTGTTATTGTTTATAGTTTTGACCTTGTTAAATAATTATCTCAAAAAGCTCGTGCATTGTATTGTATTTTTCGTGCTAACAACATATAATGTATGTATAGTTAGAAGGGAGTTGATAACATGGCTGGCAATACCACCAATATTAGCATTCGCATGGATGCGGAACTAAAATCTCAAGCGGATGAGCTTTTTGCAGAGCTCGGCATGAATATGTCCACAGCATTTAATATTTTTGTCCGACAATCGCTCCGTGAGGGCGGTATTCCTTTTGATGTTTCGCTGAATAAGCCAAACAAGGAGACCGTTGCTGCAATGCTCGAAGCGGAAAGGATTGCGAAAGACCCTGCTGTTAAGGGTTATACTGATCTCAATCAGCTTTTCGCAGATTTGAAAGAATGACAAAATATACTGTTAAGCCTACCACACAATTCAAGAAAGATTACAAATTGGCAATGAAACGAGGATTGAAAATTGAGCTGCTAGAGGAAATCATTATCAGCCTTGCAAATGGTGTTCCGTTGCCGGAGAAAAACAAAGACCATGCCCTTGGTGGCAATTGGAACGGACATCGTGAATGCCACATCCTGCCCAATTGGTTACTTGTCTATCGGGTAGAAAATGATGTTCTTGTCTTAACTTTGGCTCGCGCAGGCACACACAGCGACTTGTTTGGGAAATAGCAAATTTTCAAAAAAGGCCTCCGACACGAAAGTTGTCGGGGGCCTTTTGCCGCTGTAATGTCAGGTTTCTGGCTCTTATGGCTGCAGAGACAGATAATCGGGTGCAATCTGCTATGGTACAACATTACCGGCTGCCTCGGCCTCGCCGCCATAGCCGCGGCACTCGGTTTTGCAGCTCATCATGCCGCCCTGATTGCTCTTTACTGTACAAGCTCCCGGTTTTTTCTCATTGACACCCGCTCCCTCCCTCCTTATAATAGTGAGAAATACGGTTCAAGGCGTCTCTTTTTTGGGAGACACTTTAAAACCCGCGGACGAGGAGAAAGACGATGTCAAAAAGAAAAACGGTAATAATCGGTGCAGGCCATGTTGGTACCCATGTGGCCAGCGCCCTGATGATGCAGGATATCTGTGAAGAGATTGTCCTGCTGGATACAGACGGGAACAAGGCCTGGGCCAATGCGGTGGATCTTCAGGATACGGCATGCTATGCAGGTAAAAATACGACAGTCAGAAACGGCGGCTATGAGGAACTCAGGGACGCGGACATTTGCGTGCTGAGTTACTGCGGAGTGATATTCAAGGAAAACAGGCTGGAGGAGCTTGGGGAGGCCCTGAATATTGCGGACAGGATTATCCCGGAGATCAAATCTTCCGGCTTTAAGGGAGTGATTGTTTCCATCACCAATCCCTGTGATCTGGTGGCGCTCTATTTTGCAATGCACCTTGATATGCCCGTAGTGGGGACAGGTACGGCGCTTGATTCGGCGCGTTTTCGCATCAGGACGGCACAGATGCTGGGCGTTGCACCGGCCGGTGTGGAGGCGTTCTGTGTGGGAGAGCATGGGGACAGCCAGGTTCCGGTCTGGTCGCAGGTGAGAATCGGCGGCCGTTTCCTGACGGAACTTGAGAAAGAGGGGACGGAGCGGTACGGCAGACTGAATAAGGCGGAGGTGGAGAAAGCTACCATCGAAGCGGGATGGAAGATCCTCGTTGGTAAGGGCAGCACGGAATATGGAATCGGAGCAGCGGCGGCCGTGCTGATCCGGTCAATCCTGACGGACGGCCGTCAGGTTCTTCCGTGTTCGGGCCAATACAGAAGAACCCCGGACAGCCCTGTGATTTATACCAGTATCCCGTCCGTGACAGGGGCGGCAGGAATTGTAGAACGGATTACCCCGGTACTGTCTGAGGAGGAGGCGGAGCGCTTTGATGCCAGTTGCCGTCTGATGGAGCAGTACAGGGCAGAATATCTGGATGTCAGAAAACAGTCGGAGGATAGAAAATGAAAGCAGTGACAAAACTTTTTGCCGGTTATACAATCGGTGACGACGCCTATTACCAGGTGGACCGTTTCTGTTCTCCCTATGGAAGGCGCGTCCTTTTAATAGGAGGAGAGACGGGAATGATGAAGGGCCGCCCTTTCCTGGACGGGGCGCTGACACTGACGAAGAGCAGGCTGGAAATTGTAGACACCGTTATCTATGGAAAAGAATGTACTTATGAGAGAATCAGGGAGCTCAGCAGCCTCTATCAGGATCAGAAAATCGACATGGTATTCGGCATGGGCGGCGGAAAAGCAATGGATACGGCAAAGGGGACGGCTCATGAGCTGGGCGTTCCGGTTTTCACATTTCCAACGATACCGTCCAACTGTGCCTCAATGGCGGCACTGTCTGTCGTATACCGGCAGGACGGCGGATTCGACAGCTTCTATTTCTTTGAGCGTCCCGCCGTTCACTGCTTTATCAATACCGATATCATGATTCATGCTCCGAAAAAGTATTTCCGTGCAGGCATGGGCGATACCATTGCCAAATACTTTGAGTGCCATTTTTCGGCCAGAGGGGATGAGTTGGATTATCATTCGGCCCTGGGACGTGAGATCAGCAATCTCTGCTATGAGCGGATTAACAGATATGCGGGAAAGGCGCTTGAGGAATTCGAACAGGGACGGGCGGGAGATGCCTTTACACAGGCCGTGCTGGCCATTACGGTCAACACGGGGCTTGTTTCGCATATGGTCGAAGACTGTTACAACTGTGCCCTCGCCCATGCCGTATGCTATGGTCTGGATTTGGTTCCCGGGGCGGCGGAGCGCTTTCTGCATGGCGATCTGGTGGGTTACGGGATTCTGGTACAGCTTATGGTGGACGGCCGGACGGAAGAATTTGAGGAAGTAAAGAAACTACTTAAAATGATGGAAATCCCCGTGAGCCTGAAGGAGATGGAAATTCCACTGGATCGCGGCGTTTTACAGGATATGCTCAGGGAGTCGGTCAGCGGCCCGGATATGGAACACATTCCCTATCCGGTTACGGAAGACATGGTATGGGAAGCTCTCTGCAAAATGGAGAAGTAGGAGACAGACAGAAATCTTTTGAGCCGCTGACGGTGAGCGGCACAGAGTGTGAGATGGATGGTTCAGGGCGGTGAAGGGCGCGGATCGCGTTTTCACCGCCTTGAAACTGCGGAAAATCAGGCAAAAAAACAAGTTGACAACATCAGGCAACAGTGTTATTATTATGCACATAAAACTTATATATATTCAAAAATAAAGAGAAAAGAGAGAGTTTATGCTTGATGAATGTATAAAAAAACAGTTATGGGATGCGGAAGACGAGATAGCTCCCCTGGCGGAAAAGGTAAGCGAGTGTATATTCATGCACCCGGAACTGGGAGACCAGGAATTCTTTTCATCGGGATACTTGACGGAGGAAATTGCTAAACTGGGATTTGAGGTTGAATTTCCTTATATGGGAATACCTACAGCGTTCCGCTGTGAGCTGGGGGATGAGGAAGGCCCGGCGGTCTGCTTTTTAGCAGAGTATGACGCCCTTCCCGGATACGGCCCAAACCACGATGCGCCGGCTCATGCCTGCGGGCACAACTGGATTGCCGCCAGCACCTTTGCTGCCTGCGCGGCCCTGGCAAAGATAAAACCGCTTTTTAAAGGGAAGATTGTATACATAGGAACACCTGCCGAGGAAAATACGGGCAGAAAAGTCGATATGGCGGAAAAGGGAGCCTTTGACGGAATGGCGGCGGCATTTCAGATGCACCTGACTCAGGATTTCAGCGTTGATACGGTAACCCTGGCTATGACGGATTTTGTTTTTGAATTCCACGGCGTAGCGGCCCATGCGTCCAGCAACGCGCAGAACGGCGTCAACGCCCTGGAGGCATGCAACCTGACGATGGCCGGAATCAACGCAATCAGACAGCACCTGGAACCGGATGTGAGAGTCCATTATACGGTGATGAACGGCGGCATGGCTCCGAATATTGTTCCCGATTATGCATCCATGGCAGTTTTCGTAAGAGCCGGACAGAAAGACTATCTGGAAGAAGTGATTGAGAAGGTCTTAAACTGCGGCAGGGGAGCGGCCCTGATGACGGGAGCCGGATTTGAGTTTCAGAGGGCGCAGAACACCTACTATGATATTAAACGCAATAAGAAACTGAATGATATTATGAAGGAACAGCTTGCGGGACTTGGAATCACGGAACTGGCAGAGGGAGACAGATATCACTCCGGAAGCTCCGACATCGGGAACGTGTCATATGCATGCCCCACCTGTTACTGTACGCTGGGCGTTGGAAAGATGACGAAAGCAGGTCCTCACGAAGAGGATTTCCTAAGAATCGTTGATTCCGAAGGAGCACATGAGCTTCTGCATCTGGCGGCAAAGGCCATGGCGGGAGCCGCCCTGGAAGTTTACCTGGGAGCGGATGTAACTGAGTAATAGGAAAATGTGTTTGTAACAGATAAAGGATACTTAGCGGTCCGCCACGGATTAACCGGCCGGAACCGGAATGGGATATAGTCCGTAAGGATGGAATGGAGGAGAATTATGAAAAAGTTATTGGCAGTTTTACTTGCGGGAACAATGGCATTAAGCCTGACGGCGTGCGGAGGAAGCACGAAAGGAACGGAGGCGGCGGCAACCAATGCGGCGGTAGAGACTGACGCAGGCGCGGCAGAAGCAGCCGATACAAAGGCGGACGACGGCGCTGCGGCAGGTGCAAAGGAGCTGACCGGACGTTTAAAGGCAATCAAGGAAGCCGGTGTTTTAAAGGTAGCAACCTCTCCGGATTATCCGCCATATGAATTTGAGGACATTACAAAAGACGGCCAGGAGAAATATGTCGGCGCCGATATGGAACTGGCAAAGTACATTGCCGACAAGCTGGGAGTCAAACTTCAGATTGAAGCCATGGCATTTGATGCCTGCATGGCGGCGATTGGCCAGGGCCGTGTGGATCTTACCATCTGCGGTATGGTACCGAAGGAAGAGCGTAAGACTACGATGGATTTCTCGGATGTATATTACAATGACGGCAACCAGGTTATCGTAATCCTGAAAGAAGACGCCGACAAGTATAAAACACTTGCCGATTTTGCAGGTCAGAGCGTAGCAGCCCAGAACGGAACATTGCAGTACGACCTGGTTACAGGACAGATTCCGGATGCAAAATGTGAAGTTGTCAGCGCCGTAACGGACGGAATTATGATGTTAAAGACGGGAAAAGTAGCGGGAATCGCCCTTGCAAGCGTAGCAGCCGACAATTATCTTGCCAATTATCCGGATCTGGTAGAATGTGATGAAAAATTTGATTACACTTCCCTTGGCGTGGTAGCCGGTGTTGTGAAAAATGAACCGGAATTCCTCGCTGAGATAAACGGGATTGTCAAAGAAGTGGTGGACAGCGAAATCTATTATCAGTGGATCGACGAAGCCAGCCAGTTATCAAATGAAATACAGGGAGTAAAGTAGCTCCCGGAGTAATCAGAAAAAGAGAGAGTCTGCTCCGGCAGACTCTTTATTCAAGACTACAGACGGCCGCAGTGAGGAAATACTGCACGGTTTAAGGAAAATGGAGGATGCTATGGTAGGAAATATAATGATGCTGGTACAGCGTTACAGCGGACTGTTCCTGGAGGGAATGAGTTATACGCTGCTGCTGGCCCTGATTACGGTAACGATGGGTACCGTGCTTGGAACGCTGGTGGCTCTGGCAAAGATGGGGAAATTTAAGATACTCTCATTTTTGTCAACTGCCTATATTGAGATTATGAGAGGTACCCCGCTGCTGCTTCAGCTCTACCTGTTCTATTTTCTGGTGCCGCAGGTTCTGCCGTGGGAACCGTCAAAATTCACCTGTGTCTGCACAGCCCTCGTGTTAAATGCAACGGCCTACGTGTCGGAGATTATCCGCGCCGGAATCCAGGCCGTGGATCCGGGGCAGATGGAAGCCGCCAGGAGCCTTGGTTTAAGTACCTCCCAGGCTATGAAGAAGGTCATTCTTCCCCAGGCGCTTAAAAATATTCTCCCTGCTCTGGGAAATGAGTTTGTTACGGATATCAAGGAGACTTCCCTTGCATCCACATTTTTCCTCGGCGATCTGATGACGACATTCCGCACCATCAACGGCGCTTTATATCTGACGCTGGAACCTCTTATCATCGTCGGAATTATTTACTTCCTGCTGACGTTTACGCTCAGCAAGCTGATCACGGTATTTGAGAGGAGGATGGCAAGCAATGATTAGGGTTGAAAATCTGAAAAAAGACTTTGGAAAGCTTCAGGTATTAAAAGGCGTGACGGAAGAAATCCACCAGAATGAGGTGGTTTCCATCATCGGTCCGTCGGGTTCGGGCAAAAGTACGCTTCTGCGCTGTCTGAATCTGCTGGAGACTCCAAGCAGCGGAAA
This sequence comes from uncultured Clostridium sp., assembly GCA_958349075.1. Lineage (GTDB taxonomy): Bacteria > Bacillota > Clostridia > Lachnospirales > Lachnospiraceae > Otoolea. The sequence continues at coordinate 3,640 of CATWBR010000035.1, read as the reverse complement.
AATATTTTTCCATGATGTGGATTTAACCGATAAAAAAGTGGATATCAACGTGCACAGGCAGAAGATGGGAATGGTATTCCAGCATTTTAATGTATTTCCCAATATGTCGGTGGAAGAGAATGTCACAATGGCGCCCATGCTTCTGGGGATGAAAAACCGGGAGGAGGCGCATGAGATGGCGGCGGAGCTTTTAAAACGCGTGGGCCTGTATGAAAAGGCGGGAGTACGCCCGACAAAGCTTTCCGGCGGACAGAAACAGCGTCTTGCCATTGTCCGCGCCCTGGCGATGGAGCCGGAGGTAATGCTCTTTGACGAGCCGACTTCCGCCCTTGATCCGGAAATGGTTGGTGAAGTTCTGGCTGTTATCAAGGAACTGGTGACAACGGGACTGACGACCGTAATTGTAACCCACGAGATGGGATTTGCAAGGGAAGTTTCAGACCGTGTCCTTTTCATGGATGAAGGAATGATCGCCGAGGCGGGAATTCCGGCGCAGATTTTCGGAGATCCGAAGCAGGAGAGGACCAAGGACTTTTTAAGCAAGGTGTTATAAAGGGAAGTTCAGGAGGAGAATAATATGCCAAAATTAAGTGACCGCGTCGGCACATTTACAGACTCCGTCATCCGGAGAATGACGAGAATCAGCGACGCAAAAGAAGGTTCCATCAATTTATCCCAGGGATTTCCGGACTTTGATCCGCCGAAGGAGATAACCGATGCGCTGGCAAAAGCCGCTGTGGAGGGACCGCACCAGTACAGTATCACGTTCGGCGCCGACAATATCCGTGAGGCGCTGGCCAGGAAACACGGCAATGCCATCGGGAGGGCGGTTGATCCGGATAAGGAGATTGTTGTGACCTGCGGAGGGACGGAGGCCATGATGGCCGCCATGATGACCATCTGCAATCCGGGAGACAATGTCATCGTATTTTCCCCGTTCTATGAAAATTACGGAGCGGACGCCATCCTTTCGGGCGCCAATCCGATTTATGTACCGCTTATTCCGCCGGAATTTAATTTTGACCGTGAGGTCCTGGAGGACGCGTTTAAACAGGGGGTTAAAGCGATCATTGTCTGCAATCCGTCCAACCCCTGCGGCAAGGTATTTACGCGGGAGGAACTTACCTTTATCGGTTCCCTGGCGGAGAAATACGATGCGTTTGTTGTGACGGATGAGGTATACGAGCATATTATCTTTAAACCCAACGTGCATGTACATATGGCAGGCCTTCCGGGCATGTATGAGAGGACGATCACCTGCAATTCCCTTTCCAAAACCTACTCGATTACGGGATGGCGTCTCGGCTATCTGATTGGGCCGGAGGAAGTGATCGAAGGAGCCAAGAAAGTCCATGATTTCCTGACCGTCGGAGCGGCGGCGCCGCTTCAGGAAGCGGCGTGCGTGGGTCTGAATTTCGGACCGGAATATTACGAGGAGCTTCAGCAGATTTATACGGAGAAAAGGGACTACTTTGTGGCAGGGCTTGACAGGATCGGCCTGAAACATACGGTTCCGCAGGGATCCTATTTTATACTGATTGATATTTCCGATTTTCTTGCCCTGCCTCAATTTAAGGGGTATACGGATTTGGAATTCTGCGAGTGGATGATTAATCATTACGGCGTAGCCGCAGTGCCAGGTTCCAGTTTCTTCAAAGAAAAGGTGAACCATCTGATCCGCCTGCATTTTGCAAGGCAGAAGGATACCCTGGATGAGGCCCTGCGCCGGCTGGGTGAGATGATGAAGGTGCTGGGATAAGGCAGAAGGCAATGTTGGAAGAACAGGTCAATGAATGAAAAAGATAATTACGGTGCGCTATCCGCACTATTATAGAGAGTTTTCCTGTACAGGCTCCCGCTGCGAAGACACGTGCTGTGCTTCGTGGGGAGTCTCCATCGATCCCGTTTCCCTGAAACGCTACCAATGCGTGAAAGGGGAATTCGGCAGGCGGCTTCAGGAGTCCATCGACACCGGGACGGGCAGCTTCATCCAGAGGGAGGGAAGGTGTCCGTTTTTGAACCGGGAGAATCTCTGCGACATGTATACCTGCCTCGGAGAAAAGAGCCTGTGCAGAACCTGCCGCGATTTTCCGCGCCATATGGAAGATTACGGCCCGCTGCGCGAGGTGACGCTCTCCCTGGCCTGCCCGGAGGCTGCCAGGCTGATTCTGAAAACGGCCGTTCCTGAATATTACATTCGCAGAAAAGCAGTTGAAAATAAAAAGTGCCGGAGAAGGGCGGACACCAGGGTGGATACCCATCTGCTCCGGCAGCTTATGAAAGTCAGGGAGGCATTTTATACCGTGCTCTCCTGGGAAGGCACAGGGATAGAAGAAAGGATGGCAGTAATTCTGACGCTGGCACATGATGCCCAGAAACGGCTGGGGAACGGCCGGGAGGGCAGTCTTTTGAAAGTGCTGGCCCGCTATACCCTGCCGGAAAACAGAGAACGCCTTCTTTCCCTGTACCGCCCGTATAAAAGTGAGGAAAGGGAGAGGCAGAGGGACAGCCTGATGTGCCTTTACCTGGAGCTGACCGATACCCTTGAAACGGTTTCACCCAGGTGGAAAGAGATGGCCGGGAGGTATGCGGAAGCTTTATATGGCGGGAATGCAGCAGGAGCCGCGGAGCATTCTGCACAGAAGCCGGAGCTTTCCCGCAGTGAACTGCAGAAGAAGCTGAAAAGAGTATATCCTTATATTGATTCCGACATGGAAAAGCTGATGAAGTATTTCCTCTATACTTATGTACTGGGAGCCGTATATGACGGGCAATTGCTGACTGCGGTCAAGATGGCCGTTTTCAGTTGTCTGGTAATCCGGGAGGCAGACCTGGGAATTCTTAAAGAAACCGGAAACTTCACGGAGGCGGAACAGATACAGACGGCCCATCTTTGGTCCAGACAGTTGGAACATTCTGATTACAATCTTAAGAAGATGGAGCACCTGATGAGAAAACATGAGGCTTTGGGGATGAAACAGATGATCATCTGCCTGTTGGCTGGAGAGGGAGTTAGTTGAGGAAGGAGGACGCGGCCGGAACGGCCTATGTCCGGTGTGGGGAGGCTGGTTGAATGAGTCTTCAGTCCCGTCGATCTACTGCCTTCTTCCCCCTTCACGACAACCTAAAAAAGGACTGAAGACTCATATCAATCCCCTCACAACCCTGGCCTGCCGGCAGCGTTCTCATCTGTCAGATGCTCTTCTCCCCATACCTTCACATACTCCATGACCGGCAGAAAGCTTTTTCCAAGCTCTGTCAGTGAATACTCTACCTTAGGCGGGATTTCTTTATAGTCATATCTGGATATAAATCCGTCGGCCTCCAGTTCCCGGAGCTGGTTTGTCAGGGAGGACTCGGAAATCATACCGATTTGCCTGCGGAGTTCTCCAAACCGGTGCACATCACAAAAACCGATGTAATATAAAATTTCCAGTTTCCATTTTCCACCCAGAACTTTTTCTACGGTAGAAATAATGACGCAGCGTTCGGGAACCGGCGTCCCCTTTTTATGGTTTTCTTTTATCATATCACGATCCCTCCTGTATTCAATGTGAATTCCTATATCCACCGTATCAGCAATGCATTTCCAATATAAAACCGTCGGTATTTTAGCCGGATTATATCATTAATAGTATCT
>CATWBR010000034.1 GCA_958349075.1 uncultured Clostridium sp. | reverse complement strand
GTATAGAATAAGCAGCATAATCTTTTTCATTGTTTCTCGGTTTATATCCATATAAGTTCCTCTCTATAAAAACTCTTTAAATACTTCTGTTATCTCTTCCTCCGAAGCCGCAAAAGCCCCCTGAATCATCTGGGAGCTGCCGCCTCCCCGTCCGTTTAACTTCACATTCAGCGTTTTTCCGGCTTCCTTCATATCGATAACGCGGCTGCCCGCACAGTAATTGTAACCGCCCCTGCCGTCCGGTGAAAAAACGGCGGCCGTCCCTGCCTTTCCTTCCTCCAGCAGGAGATTACAAAACTGACGCACCTGCACCGGCAGAAGACCGTCTTCAAATACGAGCAGAAGCTTCTGTCCCGCTTCATACTTCTCCGCTTTTAAAGCGAACAGCTCCCTGGTCAGCGCGCCGATCCGCACGTCCTTCTCCGCCGCCTCATTCTTAAGCCGTTCTACAGCCTCCGCAAGCCTGTCCGGTTTGGCGGAAAGCAAATTGGAAATGGCGGCAGCCTGGTCCGTTTTTCTGTCATAATCCTCCATGGCCTTCGCCCCGCAAACCATCGAAATGCGCACTCCGCCTTTATAATGAATCATGGAAAGAAACTTTATCGCGCCAATCTCCCCGGTGCGTTCCACATGGGTTCCGCAGCAGGCACAGCAGTCGGAACCGGGAATCTCCACAATTCTTACCTGTCCGGTCAGTTCCTTCTTACTTCTGTAATCGAGTTCTGCCAGTTCTTCCTCCGTCGGATATGTAACGGCTATCTGCTGATTGGAATAGACGACTTCATTTGCCTCTTTTTCGATTTCCATAAGCTGTTCCCAGGTCAGTAAACCGTTTAAATCAATCGTCATCTCCTCATGCCCCATATGGAAACCAACGTTGTCATAACCGTACCGGCCATGGATGAGTCCCGACACAATATGTTCGCCCGAATGCTGCTGCATATTGGAAAAGCGGCCATCCCAGTCGACCGTACCGGCAACAGTCCGTCCAGCCTGCACTTCCCGGTCCGTATAGTGGATAATCTCCTCTCCCTTTTCGTGGACTTCCAGTACCCTGCCCTCTCCCAGCATTCCGGTATCGGACGGCTGTCCGCCCCCCTCCGGATAAAAACCTGTCCGATCGAGTATCACTTCAAATCCCTTTTTCCCTTTTTCACATGAGAGCACTTTTGCTTCAAACTGTTTTACATAGGGAAGCTGGTAATATAACTTTTCCATTTTTACAATCCTTTCCTTCAAAAGTTCCGCGATACTCCTATTATACACAAGTTTCCACCATGTTCAATCATGTTCCCGTTAAATTTAATTTTAAAAATCAGGAAACTGTGGCAAGCCGCCGGGCATAGGATGGAGTGTAAAGAAAATCTCGGAGGAACTTAATATGAGTGATTTAGCAGCAACAAACTGCGGATGTGGATGTGAGAATAGCTGTGGCGGCGGATGTGGATGTGGATGCGGTGGTGGAGGAAACTCGATCTTCCTGATTCTCATCTTACTGTGCTGTTGCGGTGGCGGCGGCGGTGGATGTTTCGAACATAACTGCGGCGGCGGATGTGGATGCGGCGGTGGATTCGGTGGAGGCGGTTGTGACTGCCTGATCTGGATCATCCTGCTCTGCTGCTGCTGCGGCGGCGGTAATGGCGGCGGATTCCTCTGCTAATAAGGTACGTCTTACGGATCTTATACCGTCTTCAGCGCACATTCTAAACCGGTCATAAGGAATCAGGGCAGGTTCTGCCCTGTACTTCCCGGCCGGTGACAAATTCTTTTAATGCAAAATTTTTTAATGCAAAACTGCCGGGATTTCCGGCTCCCATTCTGGGGAGCCTCCCGGCAGCTTCTTTTATTGAGTGGCAATGAAAAGTTCGCGAAGCGTGCTTTTCGTTGTTGAGTCACAATGAAAAGTTCACAAAGCGTGCTTTTCGTTGTTTCAGAGGAATTATGCCGCTGAAGCGCCCCGTTACAGCTCCCTTTTCACCTGGTAAATCAGGGCGTTGCAGATAGCGGCCGCCACATTGCTGCCTCCCTTTCTTCCCCTGGCGACAATATAGGGAACGTCTTTTAAGGTCAGAATCATTTCCTTGGACTGCACCACATTGACAAAGCCGACCGGCACACCGATAATCAGCTTCGGGTGGATTTTCCCCTCCTGAATCAGTTCATACAGCCTGACAAGGGCCGTCGGTGCGTTCCCAACGGCAAAGATACAGTCCCGGCCCAGGCCTGCCGCTTTTTCCATACTGGCGGCCGCCCTTGTCGTACCTTCTTCCTTTGCCTTCCTGGCCACATCCTCGTCGGCCATAAAGCACAGGACTTCCCCTCCCGTCTTTTCCAGGGATTTTTGATTCACTCCGGCTTTTCCCATATTGGTGTCCGTCACAATCGTGCAGCCTTCCCTGAGGGCATCAAGCGCCTTCTCCACGGCTCCTTCCGAAAAGACAAGGCTGTCCGCATATTCAAAATCCGCCGTCGTGTGGATCACCCTTTTTATTACCTGCGACCTGCCTTCCGGAAATGTTCTCCCTCCCAGTTCTTCCGTTATGATTTCGAGGCTTCTCTTCTCAATCTCCGCCGGCAGCACACGTTCCAGTTCCGTTATCATTATCCTTCCACCCCTTCCTCTAATATCCTGTATATCTTCTCCATATCAAGGTTCCTGCGCAGTTCCTCCGCCAGCCTGTCATACTGCTGTTCCCGGTATGCACGGTAGTCGAAACCTCCTGTTTCCGTTTTAAGCGCGGTCAGCCCTTTCTCCTCCAGGAGCGCCGACACCACCGTTTCTGCAATTCCCGGTCCGTCGAAAATGCCGTGCACATACGTCCCGTAGAGGTTGCCGCAGGCCAAGCCGTCCTGCTTTCTGGCCTCCGACTTACTCTGGTACTCCTCAAGGCGTAAAAAGGGTGTCCGGTTATCTTTTAATTCGGTTCTTCCCATATGGATTTCATATCCCTCCAGGCTCCTCCCGGAAAGGGATTTAAAAACGCCTCCCACGTTCTCAAACCGGCCCGTCACCCTTGTTCTGGCCTTCTCCTCGTGGAAGACGGTAGACGCCTTTAAAAGGCCCATTCCTGACGTCCTCTGTCCCGGAATGCCGTTCTCCGTACCGGCCTCGTCGGTCAGGTCCTCCCCCATCATCTGGTAACCTCCGCAGATTCCGAAGACCGGCGTTCCCTGGGCCGCCGCCTTAAGCACAGCCGCTTCCAGGCCGTTCTGGCGCATCCAGAGCAGATCCCCCATCGTATTTTTCGTACCGGGCAGAATAATCATATCCGGCCTGCCAAACTCACTAAGCCTGCCGACGTACCGGACAGACGCCTCCTTCATGGCCGAAAGGACATTAAAATCGGTAAAGTTGGAAAGGCGCGGGAAGCGTATCACCGCTATATCCACCAGGGCAGTCCCCGAATCCCGGCCATCCAGCCTGCCGCTTAAGCTGTCCTCATCCTCTATATCCACATTCATATACGGGACAACGCCGGCCACCGGAATGCCGCAGAGTTCCTCTATCATGTCCACTCCCGGATCAAGAATCGTCTTGTCACCGCGGAACTTATTGATAATCAGGCCCCGGATCATGGCTTTCTCATCCGGTTCAAGGAGCATTACGGTACCATAGAGCTGGGCAAACACGCCTCCGCGGTCAATATCACCGGCCAGCAGAACCGGCGCCCCGGCCATCTTCGCCATCCCCATATTGACAATATCGTCGTTTTTCAGGTTAATCTCGGCCGGACTTCCGGCTCCCTCGATCACAATGATGTCATATTCCCTGTCAAGCCTGCCGTATGCCTCCATGATGGCCGGTATCAGGCTTTTCTTGTAGCGGAAATAATCCCTTGCCGCCATCGTGGCCACCGGCACTCCGTTTACAATCACCTGGGAACCGGTGTCACTGGACGGCTTTAAAAGAATCGGGTTCATATCCGCCGACGGTTCGATCCCGGCCGCCTGGGCCTGCACCACCTGAGCACGCCCCATTTCCAGTCCCTCACGCGTAATGAAGGAATTGAGCGCCATATTCTGTGATTTAAAGGGGGCCACCCTGTATCCGTCCTGCCTGAAAATCCGGCACAATCCGGCTGCCAGAAGGCTTTTCCCGGCGTTTGACATTGTTCCCTGTATCATAATTGCTTTTGCCATAATTGTTCGTCCCTCTGCCTATTGATTGTCAAGCGCCATCTGAAGCCATTTCAGCAGCTCCCTGTTCTCTTCGCGCTGTTTTACCGTCACCCTGTAATACCGCCCGTCCAGTCCCGGAAAATTGCCGCAGGAACGGATCAGGATGCCTCTTTCCCTGCAGAAAGCCCTGTAGTCAAAGGCCGTATCCGCCCTGAAAAGGATATAATTGACCATGGAAGGAAAGACCGTAAACCCGAGTCCGGCAAGTCCTTCTGTCAAAAAACGGCGCTCCGTTTCCACCAGGGCAGCCGTCTTCTCCGCCTCCCCCCTCACCGCGAGGGCAGCCATCGCCGCCGCCTCTGCCGGGGCCGAAACGCTCCAGGGCTGACGGCAGCGCTCCATCCGTTTTATAACATTCCTGTCGGTACAGGCCGCATATCCAAACCGCAGCCCGGCCATTGCATAAATTTTCGTGAACGCATTGATTACCATCACATGGCGGTACTTTTCCGGCTCCTCCGTTATCAGGGGAATTGCGGAAAAATCTTCCCGCCCCTTCAGGAACCAGTTGAAACACTCGTCAATAACCAGAAAAATCTTTTTTTCCCTGCACACCCCGGCTATCTCTTCAATCCACCCACGCCCCGCAGCTAAGCCGCAGGGATTAACCGGATTGCCGAACATCATCATATCGATGCCGCTGCTCTTACGGAGCCGCTCCATGATCCGGTCCTTATTCTCTTCCAGGGAAAAGCAGGTGCTCTCCTCCAGGGGAAACGTCTCCAAAAGACAGCCTCCCGCCTCCAGGGCCATCTGGTATTCCGCAAACGCCGGGATCGGAACGAGAGCCCTCCCAGGACGCAGGGCAAAAATAAGGGTATACATCAAATCGGCCGATCCGTTTCCACAAATAAAGGAATCCTCCGGAATACGGCCGCCGTAATAGTCTGCCAGCGCGTTTTTCAGACGGCGGCAGCGGCTGTCCGGATACCGCTCCCAGCTCCCGGAAGAATCTTTTACCGCCTGCCTGATGGACTCCGGCATACCGAGCGGGCTTGTATTCACCGAGAAATCCAGCCTGATTTCCACGTCCGAATAGATGTCTCCTCCATGCAGATACTCCATGCCTTACTTACCTCATTTCTTTTATCACTGTTCTTTTTTGTCTGTCTTCACCGCACTCTAAAACGCCGCAAGCACAGCCATTCCTCCCTGCCAGGCAAGAGCCAGAAGAAGGGCCAGACCGGAGGACGTATACATCAGCCTGTTAGCTCTTCTTATGTCTTCCTGTTCCAGCGGACGGATGTCGTCGCCGATAAACGGCTTTTTACAAAGCTCCCCGAAATACCAGGCATCGCCTGCCAGGCGGATACAAAGCGCTCCTGCGCAGACAGATTCCGTCTGTGCCGAATTCGGACTTTTGTGGTTAAACCGGTCCCTCCTGAAAATCCGGACGGCATTCTTAAAATCCATCCTCCATATCAGAGCCGCTCCCATCATAAGAACGGCCGACAGGCGGGCCGGGATAAAATTCACCAGATCGTCGAGCCTTGCCGCCGCTCTTCCAAAAAAGAGATATCTTTCATTTTTATATCCAACCATGGAATCCATCGTGTTTACCGCTTTATAGGCCCAACCCAGGACAGGTCCGCCGAGCGCTAGAAAAAAAAGAGGGGCGATCACCCCGTCCGAAGTGTTCTCAGCCACCGTCTCAACCGCTGCCCTGGCGATTCCCGCCGCGTCGAGCGCTTTGGTATCACGGCCTACAATCATTGAAACGTTGTGCCGCGCCTCCTCCACATCTCCCTTTTCCAGGGAATGATAGACTTTCATACTCTCATCCCTCAAGGAACGGGCGGCGAGAAGAAAATAAACCAGAACCGATTCTAAAAAGAAAAGAACCGCAGCCCCCGCTGTCTTTGCCACAGCCAGCAGAAACGCCACAGCCAGGGCCGTAACCGCCGGAACCAGGACCGCAAAGACGCTCCCCCCGGCCAGTTCTCCGCCTTCCGTTTTGGGAAACAAGGTCCGTATTCCTTTTTCCATCCGGTTAATCAGCCATCCGATGCCCCGGACCGGATGCGGAAAAAAATGGGGGTCGCCGAAAACAGCATCCAGAATAAATCCCGTCAAAATCGATGCGATATGTGTCACCATCATGTATCTCCAATCATTTAATCCTTGTCCCAAGGCCGCAGACGACCCGGTAGACCTCGTCGGAAAACGAGGCTATTTTCTGGCAGATGCGCCCGTCCGTCTCGCGGTACTCCCGCAAAAACGCATCGGCCGGAACGATTCCGTATCCGATTTCATCGGCAAGTACCACTGCCTTGCTGTTTTCGGCCATGAGACGGTCCGCAAATCCGGCCGGATCGTTCCCCTCTTCCATCAGCCGCCTGATATAGCATTCCAGATGAATAATGAGCGGTGCCGTCATTGCCTCTCTGTATTCCGATGTACGGCCGTCCGCCGCTCTTTCCGTCTTTATTCCTCTGCAAAGTTCCATGGCAAATTCCGTTTTCCCCTGGGACTGTCCGCCAATAATAAAAATCATCCCTCTTTATCCGCCCCTTCTCAGACTGTCTTAGCACGTACGTGCAACATACCGCCGCCGGACAAAATCTCGGCGCGCGCATCCGGTTTTTTATTCGTGCAGCTCCAGAGGAAGGCCGTCCGGATCCTTAAAAAATGTCATTTTCCTGTCTGTAAATTCATCAATGCGGATCGGCTCAGTCTCAATTCCCAGAGCATTCAGTTCCCTTACGGTGTCCTCCACGGAATCCACCTTAAAAGCCAGATGGCGCAGACCGCAGGCCTCCGGATAATTAAGCCGCTCCGGACTTCCCGGAATTCCAAAAAGTTCCAGTTCACAGTCGCCCAGCCTCAGATCCAGTTTATAGTCCCCCCTCTGTTCCCTGTAATTTTCCCTGATCACCTCAAAGCCCAGCTTATCCACATAGAACTCCCTGGACTTCCCGTAATCCGATACAATGATTGCAACATGGTGTATTTTATCTAAACGAAACATAAAAACCTCCTTCAGTGAAGCCCTGCCATCCGGCATACGGCCAGAACAGCGACAAGCAAAAGCTCGGCACTCTGCAGAAAATACCCTGCCAGGTCCCCCGTCATTCCGCCAAACTCCTTCATGCACATCCTGTAGTAATAATAAAACACGGCTCCGGCCGCCGCAATGCAGGCCGCCCCCGTGATGACGCCTCCCGATAACAGTCCGGCAGAGGAAACGCACAGATAAAACGCCATTACCGCCTGCACCGTTCTTTTCACTGCGGTGCCGGAAAATTCTGCCGCCAGTCCGTCTTTCTTTGCCTTTGGGAAACTGACCACGGACAGTCCGCTGAGCGCACGTTCCCCCACAAAAATAAAGGTCAAAAGACGGATATCCTCAAATTCCAGTTCCGAAAACGCGGCCCCATAGAGGAGCAGATATACGCCGAGACCAATGATTGCAAAGGCGCCCGTGTGGGGATCCTTTAAAATCTCCAGTTTTTTCTCCCTCGGTGCATAGGAGCGCCTGGCATCCGTCACATCCAGAAAGCCGTCCATATGGATTCCCCCCGTGACAAGAAGCGGCACCGCCATTCCCCCGAGCGTCTTAAAAAGGACTCCCGCACCTGCGGCAGACGCCGCCCAGGTGTAAAGAATCAGAATGCCCCCCGATATGAGTCCGATTATGGGAAAAAAACACATCGCATATCTCATGCGTTCCTTCGTCCACTCCACCTGGGGCATCGGTATTCTGGAATACATGGACAGCGCAATTACAAAGCTTCCAAACAAATTCATACTCTCATCTTCCTCCGCCTGTGCGGCCAAATGCATTGATTCCAATGTGGATCATGTTTCTTTGTCAACCGGGTTTTCTCCTTCTTCAGGTATTCTCTCACCTTTTATCCTGACGGGAATCCCATACACAACTTCCATCACCGTATCGGCCATTCCTCCCAGGAGGCGGTTTACCTCGCCGAGAAGCGTTATATAGCGTCTCGTCTCATCGGAGTACTCCGTCCCGTCGCTGAACACCTCATTTGTCACAATCACAAGCTCCCTGCAGCCGGAGCGCAGGGCTTCAATTCCATCCAGAATGCTGGGAAGCGCCCTTTCCTCATCCCTGTAAAATTCATTGGAAACCAGGTTGGACATGCATTCCAGCAGGACGGACGCATCCTTGTGACAGACCGCAGAAAGATCAAGGGATTTAAGATCCGTGTACTGTTCCACCGTAATAAATCCCCTGTCAGCTCTCATATTCCGGTGCCGTCTGACTCTCTCCTCACCCTCCCGGTCCCATATCATCATCGTCGCCACGTAGATCAGAGGCCCTGATGCATTCTCCGTGATCAGCCGCTCCGCATATTCCGATTTACCGCTTCCGCTGCCTCCCGTAACAACATGCATCATCCTGTTTCCGCCTTTCCATCACCGAATCCGCCCTTTACAGCGGTTTATATTCCTCAATTTCCATATCGGAAAAGGTACACATTTTTTCGTAGACCGCGAGCGTCATGTCCAGAAGCGGAAAGAGCGCCACTGCACCCGTTCCCTCCCCGAGACACATTCCGGCCTCAATGGCAGGTTTTTTGCCGAGAAATCCGAGCATTCTCCTGCCCGCAGGCTCGGCCGAAACATGGGCGGCCAGCATGTAGTCCGTTGCCGTTTTCCGGATAACCACAGCCGCTGCCGCTGCCGCCGCCGATATGAATCCGTCGATTACAACCGGGATATGGTAAACGGCCCCGCCCAGGAATACTCCCGCAAGACCGGCCAGATCAAAACCGCCCACTTTCGCCAGAACATCAAGCCCGTTTTCCGGATCCGGACTGTGAAGCGCGATCCCCTTACGGATTGCCAGAATCTTCCGTTCCAGGCCTTCACTGCTGAGCCCGGCTCCCCTTCCCGTCACCTCAGAAGGATCCGCCCCCAAAAAAACGGAAGCCACCGCGCTGCTCGTCGTCGTGTTGCCAATCCCCATCTCGCCTGTGGCAATAATCTGATAACCTCTGTCTTTTAATTCTCTTACCATATCGATACCCGCAAGGACGGCCAGGAGAACCTCCCTCTCCGTCATAGCAGGTTCTTTTACAAAATTTGATGTTCCCCTCCTGATCTTACGGTCAGTCAGGGGATGGTCCTCTCCCGTTTCACCGATTTCACCGGCCACCCCGATATCCACGGGAAATACGTCCGCCCCGGCCTTTTTTGCCATCAGGCAGGCGCAACTGTCGCCCCGGGTAAAATTGGATGTGACAGCCGCCGTCACATCCTGTCCCGCCTGAGTGACTCCCTCCTCCACCACTCCGTTGTCGGAGCAGAAAATAACCAGGGCCTTTTTATCGATCCGAACCGCCGGAGAACCGGTTATTCCGGCTATCCTGGTAATGTCATCCTCCAGCACGCCGAGACTTCCTAACGGCTTGGCCACTTTGCTCCATCTGAATGCCGCCTTTTCGGCCGCGTTCCGGTCCGAGGGGACGATGTCGCGGCACCTTTCCTCAAACAGGGCCGCCAGCTTTTCTACCGGCCAGTCCCTGAACACTTCCCAGCATGCCTCTTCTGATTTCACTGTTTCTATCTCCGATTCTCTCTCTGTCTCTTTATCCGTTGTCATTTTATTCACTCTCTGTCCGTATTTGGCTGCGGTGAGTAACGCTCGATAAAGCATTCACTGCGCACCTTCCGCTATGCATCCGGAGTCCGACTGCCGGACCTCTTCCGCCAATCATCACGCCGTTAACCGTAAAACAGATTTATTATAACAAATAATCTGCTTTTTTACCATACTGCAATCGTGTTTCAGTCCCGTGAGTGGTAACTATTCAGTACCTTCATAGTTACCGCTTCGCGATGCACGGAAACGGTAAAAAGCACTATACAAAACGGTGAAGACCCCAAAACGGAACCTTCACCGCATTCATTTCCCTGTCTGCTATTCTTTCTCGATCTTCACGGAACTCATCACCGGCATTTTAACCGGTTTATTCCACGTCTCGGGCCCGGAGGTAGGAAGTCCGGAAATCTTGTCGAGTACCTCAAAGCCGGATACCATCTGTCCGAAAGCGGCGTAGCGTCCGTCCAGTTTATGGGCGTCCTGATGCACCACAAAGAACTGGGTGCCCGCCGTGTCATAGCCGTCGTCACGCGCCATGGATATGGCGCCTCTTATATGGGGAATCGGATTGTGTATCCCGTTCTCCTCAAATTCACCTTTAATATGCCAGTCACTGTCTGTCATAATATCGTTGTCGGGAGAACCCGCCTGAATCACATAATCCTCCACAATCCGGCACCAGGCAAGGCCATTGTAAAACCCGCTTTCCGCCGTATCGACAAAGTTTTTCACCGTAAGGGGCGCATGCTCCGGGTAGAGATCAAAGACCATCTCGCCGAAACCCTCCGTTGTAATAATACATTTCATTGTTTTTCCTCTGCTGTCCTGAATGATAACTATGTTTTGCCGGTGCGGGTTTTCACCCTTCCGGCAATGAAAAGACTGCGCAGCCGCCTGCGGGGGATTTTAATCCCCTGTTTCAGACGCTGCGCAATCATCTGCTGCCCTGTTTCTTATTATGCGGAACGCATCATGGCTGAACGGTTACGTTATTTTGCCATAACCTTGGCATTCTTGAAATAAAGGTTGGAAGAGGAAGTCATATAAACTCCCTTTACATAATCCTTTAACAGGAAATTCTCCGCCTTATAGTACAGAGGCAGAACCGCGTATTCCGAGGAAGCGATCTCATCTGCTTTTTTTACCAGTTCGGCAAATTTTGCCGGATCCTTCTCGACTTTGATCTGATCTACCGTGGCGTCGTACTCTGCGTTGCTGTAGTTGGCGTTGTTTGTAATATCATCCGTATATAAGAGCGGTAAGAAGCTCATCGGGTTAATGTAATCGGCGCCCCAGCCCATGGCTGCCACTTCGTAGTTGCCTGCCTGAACGTCGCTGTAGAATACGGCCCAGTCGGCGGAACTTACTTCTACCTTAATGCCGAGATTCTGCTCCCACATCTCCTTAATTGCCTCTGCAATCTTCTTTACATTGTCATCGGAGTAGAAAGAAAGCTGGACGGTCGGGAATCCTTCTCCATCCGGGTATCCTGCTTCAGCAAGCGCTTTCTTTGCCTCTTCCGGATTTGCCGTTGACGACAATCCAAAGTCGGAACGTCCGTCCGTCAGATCTTTTCCGTCAACCACGTAGCCCGGAGCATAGAAGCTGTAGGCCGGAACGGCGTCTAACTGCGCCACGTTGTTGATGATGGCGTCACGGTCGATGGCAAGGTTTAATGCCTTTCTTACCAGAGGATTGTTGTAAGGTTCTTTTTCACAGTTGAAATTGTAGTATACCGTACCGTAAATCGGCGCCGTGTTGAGGCCGGATTTCTCAGCCTTCAGGCGGGCAATATCGCCGGACGGAACCATTCTGGCACCGTCTACTTCACCGTTTTCAAATGCGGTAAGAGCTGTTGAGGTGTCAAGGATATAGCGGTATGTAAGTTTTTCAAGCGTTACATTCTCTGCATCCCAGTAGTTTTCATTTTTCTCAAGGATATAGCTTTCTCCCATGTTGATCTGGGTAACCTTGAACGGTCCGTTGCTGATATAGGAATCGGCAGACTGTGTCCATTTATCACCGTTTGCTTCGACCGCAGCTTTCTGAACAGGGAAATATACCTGCATACTTACCAGATCTACAAAATATGGGCATGGAGCTTTTAAGGTGTACTCTAAGGTATTGTCATCCAGCGCTTTTACGCCGACTTCCTCGGCACCCGCTTTTCCGTCATAATATTCCTGGCCGTTTACAACATAGTCGGAAACCATGTTGACATACTGGGCTGTTGTGGACGGTGTCAGGACGCGGAGTGCGGAATATACATAATCATTTGCCGTCAAATCGCTTCCGTCGCTCCATTTTAAGCCGTCTCTTAAATGGAAGGTATATACGGTCAGGTCGTTGTTGGACTCCCATGACTCCGCATTGCCCGGAACTACCTCTCCGTTCTCGTCGTAGGTAACAAGGCCTTCAAAACAGTTTGCCAGGAACGGTGTGGCAAAAGAATTGCTCGTAACGGTCGGATCAATGGAATCCGGTTCGTTGCTGAGGACAAATGTCATCTCCTGTTTGTCTGCAAGGGTGTCTTCGGCCGCTTCTGTGGAAGCCTCACTTCCCGCAGCCTCTGTCGTTGCCTCCGCAATGGTCTGCGGCTCCGTGGCTTTGCTTCCACCGCCGCCGCAGCCTGAAAGCACCGTTGTGCCCACAAGGCCCAGGGCCAAAAGCAGACTTACTTTCTTTTTCATAATATTGCTCCTCCTTCATGGAATTTTTATGTTGCAGGCGCGCCTTTCTCTGTTCCTTTGGACGCCGTCACATCAATCACATCAATATAAATGGCAGGCCACCATATGCCCGCCTCCCACATCCTTCATCGGTGGTACCGCCTCACTGCAGGCCTGCGTCGCATACGGACATCTCGTATGGAAACGGCAGCCAGAAGGCGGACTGATTGGACTGGGGATATCTCCCTCAATACTGCTTTTTTCTTTCTGCTTTGCAAGTTTGGGGTTTGCCACAGGAATACTGCCTAAAAGTCCCTTCGTATACGGGTGGAGAGGATTCCTGTAAATCTCCCCGGCATCGCTGACCTCCACCAGCTGTCCCAGGTACATGACTCCCACGTCGTCCGATACATAGCGCACCATGGACAGATCATGGGCGATAAAAAGGTAGGAAACCCCTTTTTCATCCTGGAAATCTTTTAGGAGGTTGATAACCTGCGCCTGAATTGAGACGTCCAGGGCGGAAATCGGCTCATCGCAGATTACCAGATCGGGCTGCAGAATCAGTGCTCTTGCGATCCCCACACGCTGTCTCTGGCCGCCGGAAAATTCATGGGCGTACCGGTTGGCGTGTTCCTTTGTAAGACCTACGCGTTCCAGCATCGGATAGACGAGGTCGTTCGACTGCTCCTTCTTTTTTACAATGCCGTGAGCCACAAGGGGCTCGGCGATGATATCGCGGACCGTCATCCTGGCATTGAGGGAGGAATAAGGATCCTGGAAAATCATCTGCATCTTTTTTCTATATGGTTTTAACTGCTTCTGGCTTAACTTGGTGATATCCTCGCCGTCCAGGAAAATCTGCCCCGAGGTCGGGTCATACATTCTGATAATCGTCCTGGCGCAGCTTGATTTGCCGCAGCCGGATTCACCAACCAGTCCCAGCGTCCTTCCCTTCTTAAGCGTCAGGTTCACACCATCCACCGCGTGGACCACCTGCCTGCCGCCTGCTTTAAAATGTTTTGTGAGGTCCCTGACCTCCAGTATATTCTGCTCACTCATGGCGTTCTCCTATCTGCGAAATGGATTATTTTCATCGGCCGGCGCATCCGGAGACAGAAGGAAGCATCTGGAAAAATGTCCCTCTCCCACCTTGGTAAATTCCGGCATTTCCATTGCACATACTCTTCTCGCATAGGGACAGCGCGGCGCAAAAGGACAGCCCTTTGGCGGATTCGTCATATCCGGCGGTGAGCCGGGGATCGGACTTAAGCGCACGTCTTTATCCTGTTCCACATCGGGAATGGAAGCCAAAAGCCCCATCGTATAGGGATGGCTTGGATGTTCAAAAATATCTTCTATCTCAGCCTCCTCCATCACCAGGCCGCCGTACATGACAATGACACGGTCGCAGAGCTCTGCCACGACGCCCAGGTCGTGTGTGATGAAGATAATGCTGGTACCATACTCCTTCTCAAGTTCCCGGAGCTGGCGCAGTATCTGATCCTGGATTGTCACATCCAGGGCCGTCGTCGGTTCATCCGCAATCAGAAGATCCGGCTTATTCGCAAGTGCCATGGCAATCATGACACGCTGGCGCATACCGCCGGAAAATTCATGAGGAAATGATTTATACCGTTTCTCCGGTTCCGGGATACGCACTCTGGAGAAAAGTTCCAGAACCTCTTTCATCAATTCCTCCTTGCTCTTTTCCGGGTGGTGTTCCCGGATCATCTCGGATACCTGTTTTCCAACCGGAATCAGAGGATTTAACGAGGACATCGGATCCTGGAAAATCATCGAGATCTTCTCTCCCCGGATTTTACGTATCTCTTTTTTGGAAAGTTTGGTCAGATCCCGGCCCTCAAAGACAATCGCGCCGTCCTTGATTCTGGCCGTATCAGCCAGCAGACGGAGAATGGACATGGACGTGACGCTCTTTCCACTTCCCGACTCCCCCACGATACCCAGGATTTCCCCCTTTTTGACGGAGAAGCTGACTCCCCGGACCGCCTGCACCTCACCGTTGCTCGTCATAAATGAGGTCTTCAAATTCTCTATGTTTAATATCGTTTCCATGTTCTCACTCCTTACTTTTGCCGTATACACGGTTCCGCCTGTTTTTCAGGTGAATACGGGCGGCTATTTTATTACTGTTCACACCGTGCCCAGTAACACGCCACGCGATGCACAGAAACGGCAAAAACGCCGTTTCGCGCCGCAACCCTTGGGTTTTCTGTGACTTTTGCTACGCTCCACTCACAAAAAACACCTCGCGGGATACTGCCTGTGAACAGTACGGCTATTTTTTCAGCTTCGGATCCAGCGCATCCCTCAGTCCGTCGCCCACAAAGTTAAAGGCAAACATGATAATACAGATAACGAGAGCCGGGATAAAAAGCTGGTGCGGACAGGAACGAAGGTTTTCCGTCGCATCGTTGCACATGGTTCCAAGGCTGGCCAGGGGCGGTTTCAGTCCAATGCCCAGATAGCTTAAAAAGGCCTCCATGAAAATGGCCGATGGGATCAGCATTGTCACCGTTACCAGAATTGAACCCATCGCATTTGGAATCAGGTGTTCAAACAGAATAGTCTTTGTGGAGGAACCGATGGTCTTTGCCGCCAGGATGAATTCCTGTTCCTTAAGGCTTAATACCTGCCCGCGGACTACCCTCGCCATATCCACCCAGTAAACGGTTCCCAGGGCGATAATGATACTCTGGATTCCCTGCCCCAAAAGGACCATGATAAGAATTACATAGAGCGTCAGCGGGATCGTGCTGATGATATCCACGATACGCATCATAACCGTATCCACCATGCCGCCCGCATATCCTGAGATACCGCCGAACAGGATTCCAATGACCATGTTGACGGCTGCGGCCACAAAGGCCACCATCAGTGAAACTCTTGTGCCGTACATCAGCCTGGTCAGGATATCCCTTCCCAGGTTGTCGGTTCCAAGCACGTAAGATTTATTCCATATTTTAGCCGTAGGATAGATTGTGTTTGTCTCTGGATTTGCGATTACATACGGCTTCTGTCCGTAGTAGAGGGCAATCTCCGTTCCGTTATACTCATAAATCGTCATCATCCTGTCGGACTCTTCCCTGACTTTTTTAAGCTGAATTCCCAGGGTTCCGTCATTATCTACCTGAAGCACCTTTAAAGACTGTGTGATATAGAAATATCCCGACTGGTCCGGGGCTTCATACACCTTCATGTAAGGCGGAATATTTACCACCTCCAGATTCTGGGTTGAATAGCTGTATTTTGTAAACATCGGGCCTGCAATTGCAAAAAGAAGCAGCAGCACAATAATGACAAATCCGGCAATCGCCGTTGGTTTCCTGCGGAAGCGGAACCATACATCACCGGCAAATGTTCTGTTTTTAGTCCATATTTTTTCACGATCCTCATTCGAGGCCTCGAGCATTTCCCATTTATTATCCATTTTTATCCCCGTCCTTATTCAAATTTGATTCTTGGGTCAATCAGACAGTAGAAAATATCCACAATAAAAATCATCGCCATCAGGAACGTAGCGTAGAAAATCGTGACGCCCATGATTGTGGTATAATCTCTCACCTGCACGCTGTTGACAAAATGAACTCCGAGGCCAGGGATTGCAAAAATCTTCTCAATTACAAAGCTGCCTGTCATCAGGTTTGCCACGGTAGGTCCCAGCACGGTAATCACCGGAATCAGCGCATTCCTCATGGCATGTTTTAATATGACTTTCGTCTCGGAAAGCCCTTTAGCCCTTGCGGTACGGATATAATCCTGCCCCATCACTTCGAGGAGGCTAGAACGCATCAGTCTCGCCATATAACTTAAGGAATATCCGCCCAGGGCAATTACGGGCAGGATATACCCCTTCCATGTATCAACTCCGTAGGTCGGGAGCAGGTTCAGACGGAAGGAAAATATGTAAATCAGAACGGACGCAATGACAAAGGAAGGGATCGTGACGCCTATCGTCGCTATCGCCATCATCACCATATCCTGCCACCTGCCGTTCTTCACCGCCGCCAGAATTCCCATCGGGACGGCAGCCAGGAGAACAAAGATAATCGTAATGCAGCCCAGCTTCGCGGATACCGGAAAGCCGTTTGAGATATACTCTCCCACCTCTTTACCCGGATACTTATAAGAAGGACCCAGATCGCCGTGGAGCAGGTTGCCCAGATAATCAAAGAACTGCTCCGGCAGCGGCTTATCCAGATTATATTTTTCATTCAGTGCAGCCAGCACCTCCTCCGACACCTGCCTGTCGCTCGTAAACGGCCCGCCGGGTACGGAGTGCATAATGACGAAAGTCAGAAGCACAATCAGGAACATCG
>CATWBR010000033.1 GCA_958349075.1 uncultured Clostridium sp. | reverse complement strand
CTTTAGTGGCAAAATAAATGAGATGGGTATATAATGTGGTCAAACGGAAATTAAGATTTCCTTCTTTTATTTGACATATTTTTGGTATACCGAACACCGAATTCCAAAAACAGAACAAAGAGGAAGGCGATTCCCGTTACTGTTCACAGGTAGTATCCCGCGAGGCGGGTTATTGTCCGCAACAATGCCGATTCTGGCAGGGGTATGAACAGTAACCGATTTCCGGGGGAAACAAGGAGAACAGTGAGAAAGCTCCGGAGACATTTTAACGAGAGAAAGGAAGAGAAGGTATGAAGAGAGGGTTAGCATTGACACTGACGGCAGCGATGCTGGGGAGCCTGCTGGCAGGCTGTGGAAGCGGAGGCGGAGGAAGTGCTCCGGCAACAGCCCAAACTGCGGCGGCGGAAGCGGCAGGAGAAGTGGAAGAGGTTTCCACTCCGGATAAGATATTAAAGTTTACGGATCAGAACTCGGAGGATTCACCGGCCGGCATGTGGGAGCAGAAATTTGCCGACCTTGTGAAGGAGTATACGAAAGGACATATCCAGGTTGATTTGTATTTTAACAATACACTGTGTGGATATGATATCCAGCCCCTGCAGGCCGGGATCTGCGATTTTATACAGTATGTCCCGTCATCAGCAGGCGATTTGGACAGCCGGCTGGGGGCATTTGATGCGCCTTATATTTACAGGGACGCCGATCACAGGCTCGCCGTATTTGACCCGTTTAATTCGGAACCGCTGAAAGTAATTAACGAGGCGCTGAAGGATGACGGCGTTATGCTGCTCAGCAGCTTTAACTCCGGTTACCGCCAGATTACATGTAACTTCCCGATTAAGAACCTGAGCGATATGAAGGGCGCAAAGATCCGCGTGGTTCCTTCCGACCTGTACCAGCAGCTTTTCGCGGCGTTCGGCGCGGCGGCGACCCCGATGGCATTTTCCGAGGTGGCGACGGCACTGATTACTAATGTAATCGACGGCCAGGAGAATCCATATTCCGTAATCGTGACCAATGCCTTATATGAGGTTCAGAAGTACTGTATGGAGACAAACCATCTGCCGACGAACCATGGCCTCTGGATGAACAGAAACACCTATGAAGGGCTGACCCCGGATCAGCAGCAGGCAGTACTGCAGGCCGCGTATGACGCATCCGCTTACATGGACAAATATATCCTTGAAAAGGTGGAGGAATATAAGAAAATCTGTGAAGACAACGGAATGGAAATTATCGATGAGAGCAGCGGCCTTGACATGGCGGCATTCAAAGAAGCGGCCGAGAGCGTTTACGACTATTTCGGTGATGACTGGGGAGAGATGCCGGATTTGATCCGCGCGGTCAAGTAAAATCAGGGTTCATGTTCAGCCTGACGCTGCTATTTTGTTACTGCCCGCAGAGTGAACAGTAACACCGTTTTGAATGTAAAGGAGAAATTAATATGTCAATACCGGGTAAAGCGTGGAATGCGTTCAGAAACTTTATCAGTGGCATAAGCGGGATTTGGTGTATCATCATTATCGCGGCTCTCGATATCCAGATTTTCTGCCGTACCTTTTTAGGATATTCGACAACCTGGAGTGAGGAGGTTGCGGAACTGTGCTTTGTCGGCCTGATTTTCTGTTATCTGGCGCAGTGCGAAAAAGAGGGAGCCCACCTGCAACTGGAAATTCTTTTCCAGATTTGGCCGAAATTAAAGTTCTATATGGATGTGGCGGGGAAGACAATCTGCATTATATACTGCGCATTTGTCATTTACAGTGAGTCCCTGCTGATTCCCACAACAATGAAACTGACGACGGCTGCATGCCATATTCCGATCCGCTATGTACATTATCTGATTGTTCTGGGATCTGCCATGTGGATTATACAGGAATTCATCAGCCTGCATGAAATATTTAAAGAGAGGAGGGCACAGAAAGCATGAATATGATCTTACTGCTGATTGGATTTGTAGGCCTGCTGGCCGTGGGGGCCCCGATTGTGGTTGCCATGGGCCTGCCCGCAATTATCTACTATATTGTGTCGGGAACGTCACTTTCACTGGTAGCCTATTCGTTCTATCAGTCTACGATGTCGTTCTCTCTGCTGGCTGTTCCCGCCTTTATTTTAATGGGAAACCTGGTAAGTGAATTGGGGGAAACCACAAGGGCATTTGATTTTGCCCGCGCCCTGTCAAAAGGGAAACGCGGCTATTCCTCCCGTATCGCAGTCGTCCTGAGCCTGATTTTTGCCGGTATGTCCGGCGCGGCTATCGCAGGTGTCTGCGGATTGGGCCCGATTTTTGTAGATTCAATGGAGGAAGAAGGGTACGAGAGAGACTACGGCGCGGCGCTGACCATTGCCGCTTCCACCGTGGGTCCTATCTTCCCTCCCAGTATTCCTCTGGTCCTCTATGCGACGATTGCACAGATTTCCAGTGTCAAATCACTGCTTGGCGGCGTGGGACCGGGTATCCTGATGTCCGTGATGCTCCTGTTCTACGTGCTGCTTGTAGATAAGAAGAAACTGGTGAATCCGCCGATGGCCAAAGCGCTGGTGAAAGAAGAACGCTCCATGGGAGAATTATTGTTCCGCGCCCTCCCCATCGCCATTGCTCCGGTTCTGATTCTGATTACCATGCTGTCCGGTATCTTCAGCCCCGGTGAGACGGGCGGCATGGCGGTCCTTTACATGCTGCTTTTGGGAATCTGCCACCGTTCTCTTACCTGGCGCGGTTTCTGGAAGTGCGTGAAGGAGACATGTAAGTCGGTCAGCTCAATTATGGTTATCATGACGGCAGGGGGCATTTTTACAAAAGCGCTGATGCTTGAGAACCTTCCTGCTAAAATTATTGCCCTGCTGGGTCCGGTCGCCAATGTTCCGCTGGCGGTAATTCTGATTGTCAACATCATCCTGCTCATCATGGGAATGTTTATGGAAAGCAACTGCGCCCTGATTTTAACGGCTCCCATCGTGCTTCAGATTACTCAGGGATTCGGGATGGATCCCGTCTACATCGGCGTTATGATGGTCATGAACCTGATGATAGGACTGAGCACCCCGCCGTTCGGGCTTTGTATCTACGCGGTCTCCCGTGTTGCCAACGTGCCATCGGAAAAGGTTATCAAATCGGTGGTGCCCATGTACATACCTCTTGGTATCGCCCTGATCCTGACGTCGCTGATTCCGGCGATCACGACATTTGTTCCCAATACGATTATGGGACTTCTGGCAGGAGGCTGATGAAGATTTAAACAAATTTCCCGTGCAGAATGTATACGGAAATACTTCACGCTCTGGCAGTGAAGCGTAACCGTCGTAACTCTGTCCGGGCAGAAAACCCAAATTTGAAATATAAAATACAATAAACAAAATACAGGAAAAAGAAAGGATAGAAACATCATGACACAGAACGAATTATTTGAGATTGCACTTACCACGGATCCGGCCCAGATCGGACACCATGTCCAGGGAGGGTACATGACCGGCATTTACCCGATCAGCGATGAAATCAAGGCCATCGGGCCGGCATTCACCATCCGGCTCCCGGGAACGGACAACGCAATGCTTTACTACGCGATGAAACTGGCGCCCAAGGGTTCCATGATTGTCATAGACAGAATGGGTGACAAGAGAATTGCCTGCCTCGGTGAGATGGTGGCATTATCCGCCAAAACCCTGGGAATGGCGGGAATCGTTGTGGATGGCCCCAATACCGATACCAGGGCAATACGCGCCATGGGATTCCCTGTATTTTCCACGGGACGTGCCTGCGTGACAAACACATTCAAGGGACTTGACGGTGAATACGGAGTGCCGGTCAACTGCGGCGGCTGCGTGGTGCGCCCGGGCGATATTGTTTACGGCGACGTGGACGGCGTCATCTGCGCCCCGGCAGCCCAGTTTGAGGAACTGGTACAAGCGGCAAAGGCTATGGATGCCAATGAAGTGAGATGGAGGGAGAACTTTGCAGAGGGCGGATATGTAGACAAATTCGTAAACCTGGAGCGCCTTGTCAAAGAGGGAGTTAAGGGAGCTATCGGAGAACTGAGCAAAGTGGAGTGATGATAGACGGATACACTGGTATGTATGACCGTAAATGACGAATTTGAGAGGTAGGAATCCATGAAGAGTAAATTTGTTTTAGCACAGCTTGAGCAGAAGGGGCTGCCGGAAGAGAATCTGGCAAATGCGAAGAGAGCGGTTGACGAAGCGATGGGGCTTTATAAGCCGGACATGATGATTTTCCCCGAATGTTTTATGAGCCATTTTCCGACGGGGACGGATCGCGCCATCTGCCTTGGAACCGCACAAACCCTGGACGGGCCGTTTGTGACGGAGATGAGAAAACTTGCCAAAGACAATGGAATCTGGATTATCTTCGGCATGAATGAGAAGGTGGAAGAGCCGGAGGACGACCGCAACTATAACTGTACCGTAGTGATTGACGCCAATGGAGAGATTGTATCCACCTATCGGAAAACACATCTTTATGATGCGTTCGGCTATAAAGAATCCGACGACAATAAGCCGGGCGATAAATTTTTTGAGCCGATTGATACGCCGTTCGGAAAAATAGGCCTCTTTGTATGCTACGAGGTCCGCTTCCCGGAGGTGGCACGGTATCAGCGTTCCAAAGGCGCCGACATCATCATCATGCCGACTGCATGGGTACCCGGCCCGCTGAAGAGCCCGCAGTTTCGAACGCTGATTTGCGCGAGGGCGATCGAGAATACCGTTTATATGGTGGCCTGCGATCAGGTCGGCGTAAACGGTATGGGAGAGAGTGTTGTGGTTGATCCAATGGGTGTTGTGACTGCAGGAGCAGGGGAGGTTGAGGCATTAATCTGTGCCGAGATTGACACGGAGCGTATTGAGCAGGTGCGGGCGAAATTACCGGCTTATAAGGATCGGAGGCCGGAACTTTACACGATCTGATGAGGAATGGGAATGCCGGACGCCGTAACGGTTCATGCTGTCTGAACTGTTACGAACAGTAACAATGCTGCCTGCTTCCAGCAAAATATATCTTGACATCCGGTGTACGCCGGCGATATAATAAGCACATATATTTCCAGTAATTCCAATTAAATATTTTCACCATACAACAGGGTATGGTGTGACAGCAATAAGGCTCAGAGTGAGGAATCAGTATTTCCGCACTCTGGGTCTTATTTGTTTTATAGGAAAGTTTGGCCTGTGAAACAAATAACGCTCCGCGTGGATCGCACTGCGGCGGTCATTTGGATGTGTTTGTAAACAGTGAAACACGCTTTCGGGAAGGAGAGTGGGCAATGGAGAATACCCGGATGCTTAGCGCGGGAATTGATATAGGGACCTCGACCTCACAGGTGATTTTCAGCCGCCTGACCGTCGAAAATACAGCCGGATATTTTTCGGTGCCCGCTGTCTCGATTATTGATAAGGAGGTTGTTTACCAGAGTCCCGTTTACAGAACACCCCTGATTGACGAATCTCTGATTGATGGGGATGCCCTTCGTACAATTATTGAAAAGGAATATGCGGCGGCCGGGGTTAAGCCGGAACAGGTGGAGACGGGTGCCGTCATCATTACAGGGGAATCGGCGCGTAAGGAGAATGCACGGCTGGTGCTGGAACGGCTGAGCGGTTTTGCCGGTGATTTCGTGGTGTCGACCGCCGGACCCGATTTGGAATCCGTGATTGCGGGCCAGGGAAGCGGAGCGGAACGGTTTTCAGAGGAAAACGGGGCCGTGGTGGTCAACCTGGATATCGGAGGGGGAACGACGAATGTGGTTCTTTTTGACGGCGGAGAGGTACGTGCAAGGGGATGCCTCGATATCGGAGGGCGTCAGGTAACCGTGGATACACAGGGAAGGATTGCTTATGTGAGTCCCAGCGCAGGGCGGATTGCGCAGGCATGTCATCTGAGCCTGCGGGAAGGGGAACCGGCTTCCAGGGAAGTCCTGGAAAAGCTGTGTGACGGTATGGGCGAGGTGCTGGAACAGATGCTGGGAGCCTCGGAGGCCACGCCTCTTCTGGAGGAAGTCAGGACGCAGGGATCCGCCCCGTTTAAACTACCGTCCGACCGGGCCATCCGTTATGTCTGCTTTTCGGGAGGCGTTGCGGACTGTATTTACCGGCCGGGCAGGGAAACGTTTGCCTATGGGGATATCGGCGTACTGCTGGGAGATGCAATCCGCCGGGGACGTCTGTTCCAGACATTCCGGGTCATTGACGCAGCCGAGACGATACGCGCTACTGTGATCGGAGCGGGGAGTTATACGACCACGATTTCCGGGAGCACAATCGCCTATACGGACGGACTGTTTCCGATGAAAAACGTGCCGGTGCTGAAGCTTTCCCGGGAAGAAGAAAAACAGTGCTGGAAGGGAAAGGGCGAGGCGCTGTATCTGAAAGCAAAATGGTTTCTGGAGCAGAACGACGCGTCGCGCATGGTGCTGGCGCTGGAGGGCCGAAACGATCCCGATTATCAGGAGCTGAAGGAATTAGTCGCGGTGACGGCGGATGCGCTTGATCGGGCGCTTCCCGGCGATGCTCCGCTGATTCTAATCGTGCAGGCGGATATTGCCAAAGCGCTGGGGCAGATAATACGGCAGAGGATGGGAGGGAAACGGCCTGTGGTGGCGGTGGATACCGTGAAGGCCGAGCAGAACAATTTCGTGGATTTCGGCCGTCCCATTATGAATGGCCTTGTAATCCCGGTGGTTGTAAAAACCCTGATTTTTGGATGACGGAGCGTGAACAGCAACTACAACCTTGGAGGTACATATGCAATACAAAACAATACTATCGGGGCAGACCTTCACCTTCGGTTCGGTGAAAGAAGTCCTGGCAAAGGCCGGAGAGCATAAGTCCGGCGATATCCTGGCGGGCGTTGCGGCGCAGTCGGATATAGAACGGATCGCCGCGAAGGAAGTGCTCGCGGGCATGACGCTGCAGGAGCTGTATGAGAATCCGGCGGCGCCCTATGAGGAAGATGAGGTTACGAGAATCAACATCGACGGCCTCAACCAGACGATCTATCAGGGAATCAAAAACTGGACGGTCAGTGATTTGAGGGAGTGGCTGCTGTCCTATGAGGCCGATGAAAGCGCAATCCGCCGGATTTCCAGGGGTCTTACGGCCGAGATGATTGCAGCCGTCTGTAAACTCATGACAAATATGGATTTGATATACGGAGCCAGTAAAATCCGTATTACGGCCTGCTGCAACACAACGGTGGGCGAACGGGGAATCATGGGAACGCGGCTTCAGCCGAACCATACAACCGATAATGTGGAAGGAATCACCGCCTCCCTGTTCGAGGGACTTTCATACGGCTGCGGAGATGTCCTGATAGGACTGAACCCCGTTAATGATACGGTTTCCAGTTTGGCGGAGGTTCTGAAGCGGTTTGACGAGGTGAGAAACACTCTTGAGATTCCCACCCAAATCTGTGTGCTGGGGCATATCACTACCCAGATAGAGGCTCTCCGCCAGGGAGCGCCCTGCGACATGATTTTCCAGTCGATTGCAGGAAGTGAAAAGGGCAACCGGGCCTTTGGATTCTC
Organism: uncultured Clostridium sp.; assembly: GCA_958349075.1. Classification (GTDB taxonomy): domain Bacteria; phylum Bacillota; class Clostridia; order Lachnospirales; family Lachnospiraceae; genus Otoolea. The sequence continues at coordinate 9,290 of CATWBR010000033.1, read as the reverse complement.
ATCGGAAACAGTGGAGGAGGCGCTGGACCTTCTGCGCACCCACGGAACGGCGGCCGGTCCCAATGTAATGTATTTTGAAACCGGTCAGGGAAGCGAGCTGTCCTCGAATGCGCATTGGGAAGCCGATCAGGTGACGATGGAAGCCAGGTGTTATGCATTTGCAAGAAAGTACCATCCCTTTATGGTGAATACGGTTGTGGGGTTCATCGGGCCGGAATATCTTTATGATTCCAAACAGGTAATCAGAGCCGGGCTGGAAGATCATTTTATGGGAAAACTTTCCGGCCTGCCCATGGGCTGCGACTGCTGTTATACAAACCATATGATGGCGGATCAGAATGATATTGAAAATCTGTCCCTCCTCCTGGGGGCGGCCGGCATCAACTATATTCTGGGAGTGCCGACCAGTGACGATATCATGCTCAATTACCAGACGAATGCGTATCATGATATCGGAACAATCAGGGAGATACTGGGGCTGCGTCCCATTCCCGCATTTGAGCGGTGGCTGGAGCGGATGGGAATTATGGAAAACGGCCGGCTGACAAAATTGGCCGGGGATCCGACGATATTTACGAAGAGAGGGCGGTGATCGCATGCTGAAGCAGACAGAAATAGACCGGATTGCAGAAGAAATCCTTTCTGGACTGCAGGAAGAAGGACGATATGAAAGCGGAAGCCTGCGGGCCAAATCGGAGGCCGCTGCCCGGGAAGCGGCCAGGCAGAAAGCAAAAAGAGAATTAGAGGAAGTGGCGGGCAGCATGCCGTCCGAAACATCGGAGGAAATAAATCCGGAAGACGCCATGATTTCCGGCTCTTCCCCGGAACCGGACAGGAAGGCGCCGCTTCTGGAAAACCCGCAGGATCCCGACGCCCTGCGGCGGATGAGCGGCAAAACGACGGCCCGCATCGGAGTCGGCCGCTCGGGTCCGAGGCTGAAGACAAAGACGCTCCTGACACTGCGCGCGGATCATGCCGCGGCGAGGGATGCGGTGCTCATGGACGTCAGCGGGGAACTGATTGAAAAGCTTGGGCTGCTGGCCGTAACCACATGCTGCACCGACAAAAACAATTTTCTTACAAGGCCTGACCTTGGGAGGGACTTTAGTGAGGAAACAAAGGCGTTTATAAAAGAAAAGTGCATCCCCCATCCCGATGTCCAGATTATCATCAGCGACGGACTTTCCTCCTCTGCCGTCGAAGCCAACGCGGCGCGGATCCTGCCCGTTGTGATGGAAGGGCTGAAGGAAAAAGGACTGACCGCAGGAACGCCAATCTTTGTGAAATACGGTCGGGTTGGAGCACAGGATCGGATCTCGGAACTGGTTGGAGCGAGGGTGGTCTGCTCCTTTATAGGTGAACGGCCCGGGCTGGCAACTGCGGAGAGCATGAGCGCCTATATCGCCTATCACGCCGAGGTGGGAATGCCGGAGGCAAGGAGAACCGTTGTTTCAAATATCCATAAAGACGGCGTTCCCGCGGTGGAGGCCGGAGCCTATATCGTGGATTTGCTGGCTCTGATTCTTGAAAAACAGGCCAGCGGAGTAGATTTGAAAAAGTAGAATCAGAAGTGCTCAATGAGACAGAGTACCGGTTTTTCGGAGGCGGGAGGTGAAACATGGTTTCCAAACAAATCGGCACGCAGGTGCTCGGCGTCCGCATTCTTCCAAATGCGGACCCTATGCTGCGTGCGAACCTGGACATTCGTCCGGAGGATCGCAGCCTCGGCATTTTCACAACGGACTGTGATGACGTATCTTATGCGGCGCTTGACGAGGCTACAAAAAAGGCCGATGTATCGGTTGCATACGCAAAGAGCATGTATGCAGGTTCTGCCAATGCAAACACGGCTCTTGCCGGGGAGTTTATCGGTATTTTATCAGGCCCGAATCCCGAAGAGGTCAGGAGCGGCCTGGAGGCGGCGATTGCTTATATTGAAAATGAGGCACACTTTTATACGGCTAATGAGGACGGCTCCATCGTCTACTTTGCCCACTGCATTTCGCGGACCGGTTCTTATTTGTCCGCCCAGGCCGGGGTGGAGGAGGGAACGGCCATGGCCTACCTGATTGCCCCGCCCCTGGAGGCCACGGTGGGGCTGGACGCGGCACTTAAAGCGGCCGACGTGGAGCTAAAAACGTATTACGGCCCGCCGACTGAGACTAACTTTGCGGGAGGACTGCTCTGCGGAAGCCAGGCGGCCTGCCTTGCGGCTTGCGATGCGTTTGCTAAGACGGTATGCCGGATAGCGGAGGAGCCGCTGGCATACTGAGAAATGTAAAGAAACTCAATAGTTATAAACCACATAGAGAGAGCAGGATGTACAGAAAGGACGTGATCAGATTGACATTGGATCGTGATTTACAATCCATTCAGGAAGTGCGGGATTTGGTAGCCCGCGCAAAGGAGGCGGAGAAAATACTCTCCGAATTTCCTCAGGAAAAACTGGATACAATTTGTGCGGCAATTGCCGCCGCATGCATGGAGCATGCCGCTGAACTGGCTAAAATGGCGGTACAGGAGACGGGATTTGGCAAGTGGGAGGACAAGGTCCTGAAAAACACACTGGGCAGCCGGATTACCTGGGAGTCTGTAAAGGACATGAAGACGGTAGGCCTTTTACGGGAAGATAAGGACAGGGGAGTCTGTGAAATCGGCGTGCCGATGGGAGTTGTGGCCGCCCTGATTCCGTCCACCAACCCCACCTCAACGGCGATGTATAAGAGCATCATCTCCATCAAGGCGGGAAACGCCATTGTAATCAGCCCCCATCCGGGAGCTAAAAACTGTATCACAGAGACATATAAAATCATAAAGGAAGCAGCCGAGCGGGCGGGCGCGCCGGAGGGAACGGTATGCTGCGTCAGCCTCACGACCATGGAGGCGACGGATACCCTCCTGAAACATCCGGATGTCAGCATCATACTCGCCACAGGCGGAGAGGCCATGGTTCACGCCGCATACTCTTCCGGCAATCCGGCCCTGGGGGTTGGACCGGGCAACGGTCCTTCCTATATCGAGCACACAGCCGATATTCCGGCCGCCGTCCGACGCATCATGGACTCGAAAACTTTTGATAACGGCACTATCTGTGCTTCGGAGCAGTCGATCGTCACGGAACGCTGTATCACGGGACAGGTGGAAGAGGAGCTGAAACGCCAGGGAGGTTATTTCCTGACACAGGAACAGTCGGACCAGCTTTCGGGGTTTCTGCTGCGTGCCAACGGCACAATGAACCCGAAAATCGTGGGAAAAACGGCGGCACAGATTGCCGATATGGCGGGGATACGGATTCCGGAAGGGACACGTCTTCTGGTTTCACGTCAGGACCCGGCCAATGTCAGCAAAAAGAATCCGTATTCCCGTGAAAAGCTCTGCCCGATTCTGGCCTACTTTGTGGTAGAGAGCTGGGAAGAGGCATGTGAACTCTGCATCAGAATCCTGAAAAATGAGGGAGCCGGCCACACGATGACGCTGCATACAAAAAATAAAGAGGTGGTCCGTGAATTTGCCCTCAAAAAGCCGGTTTCACGAATACTCGTCAATACACCGGGAGCTCTCGGCGGCGTAGGAGCCACAACAGGACTCGCCCCGGCTCTGACATTGGGCTGCGGGGCAGTCGGAGGCAGCGCAACTTCAGACAATATTACACCGCTCAACCTGATCAATATCCGCCGTGTGGCATACGGTCTCTGCGAGCTGGAAGATTTGAGGGAAAGCGCTCCGGCAGAGTGTTCCTGTTCTTCGGCGGCATCGCCCTGCACGGAGGAGTTAAAGGAAGAAGACATAGAAGCGATCACACGCGCAGTCATTGCACGGCTGCGGGCGAAACACTAATTAAGAACTAATTAAGAAAAATCCAAGGAGGAAAAGATTATGGCAGCATTACAGGCACTGGGAATGGTAGAAACAAAGGGACTGGTTGGTTCAATTGAGGCAGCCGATGCAATGGTTAAGGCGGCAAACGTAACTCTGATCGGCAAGGTACATGTAGGCGGCGGCCTTGTGACAGTTATGGTACGCGGCGATGTGGGAGCCGTAAAAGCGGCAACCGATGCGGGCGCGGCAGCAGCCGGACGCGTGGGCGAACTCGTATCCGTACATGTAATTCCGCGTCCGCACGGCGAGGTTGAACTGATTCTGCCGGTACAGAACGCCGAGTAGGATACCGGGCGGCAGAGTTTAAAGAATAGGAAATGTAACTGCTCAGAGGGTAGTATTCCGCGAGGTGCTTTCATGCGTTTTTGCATGAAAATCCCGAGTTCAGCAGTGCGGAACAGCGTTTTTGGCTGTTTTTTGTGCAGCGTGAAGCGGTAAATATGAAGGTACTGAATAGTTACCAGGAAATAACATATGAGAGTATTGACGGAAGCAGATTTAAGGACGGAACAGATTTCCCGGGCCGACCGGGAATATCGGGTGCCGCAGGGCACTTTTGTCACACCGTCGGCAAAAGAATTCCTTCGGGACCGCAGCGTGGAACTGATATTTGATTCCATGGACCCGGCGCCTCACGCCGCAATGACCAGGACCCCAATCAAAAAACAGGGCGGCCGCACTTATATTGACGCTTCTACCGGTGAAGGTTACGGGGAAAAACCGGAGGATATGACCCATCTTCGTGGAAACCTCCTGGTTCCAAAGACCCATCCAAGAATTGCACTCCGCGGTCAGATAGACGGGCTGCAGGCCCGCGTACTGCTGATGCAGGCAAAAAATCGGGATAATCAGGAGCTTTGCCGGGAGCTTGACAGTGTCCTTCACTATCTGAGAGAAATTCTCAGAGCTGAGGTGAAAGAGGAACCTCTCGGCGAGGTACGGCTCTTTGGGCTGGAACACAGTGAAATCAGGCGTATGTCCCACAATGTGAAGGAGTACTTCGGGATAGAGCATCCGATTCCCGACTGCACGATGGGGGAAACGGCGCTGGAGCTGAATCTTCTCCGCACACAGGTAAGGGAGGCGGAGCTGAGCGCGGCAAATGCGTTTTTGCAGGGAGATCCGCTTGGGATTATCAAACATTTAAACCGGCTGAGCAGTGGCATTTATATTCTTTTCTGCCGTGTCGTATCAGGGGCATGCTAGAGTGTGTTTGATAATTCATTCCCGCCAGCTGCACGCCTCACTTTGCGGTATATTTAGTCCCAATTCAGTCAGCGTAGCCCACTACGCCTTCTTCATCGGAACCAAATCTCCCACAAAGTGTGACGCACAGCTGTCTGAAAGCAATTTTCAAACACGCTCTAGAGCGTGGTGAGGCACATCTTATTTTATCCTCGGGAGGATTTTATGAACAGACAACAGATACAGGAAATTATCCTCCGTGTTCTTGCTGAATGCGGAGAGCAGATGACGGGCCGGGAGCTGCCGCTCGATTTTCCGGTTGAGGTTTCGGCCAAGCACGTCCATCTGACAAAAGAGGCGGTCGGACAGTTGTTCGGAGCCGGGGCCAAGCTGACTCCAAAGAGGCCGCTATCCCAGCCGGGACAGTTTCTGAGCGAGGAACGGGTCACCCTGGTGACGCCTAAAGGAAGAATTGAAAATGTCGCGGTGCTGGGACCGGAGAGAGAGGAAGTCCAGACGGAGCTGTCTATGACGGACTGCAGGATGCTGGGAATTGATGCGCCGATTTGCATGTCGGGAGATCTGGAGGGAGCGGGTGATGTGTATATCATCGGTTCTAAAGGAATGATATTTGCAAAAGAGAGTGTGATTATAGCGCAGGCCCACATCCATATCACGCCGCCCGAGGCCGGTCAAATCGGCATCACGGACGGGCAGAGGGTTTCCGTAACGATCGGCGGAGAGCGGAAGATCACACTTGAAAATGTCATCTGCCGCGTCAGCAGCCAGGCTGCACTTGCCATGCACATTGATTTTGACGAGGCCAATGCATGTATGCTGCCGAAAAATGCTACCGCCAGAATGAGGGTTTCAGGAGGCGCATGCGTGGAAGATTCTTGTGCGGACAGGAAAGCGCCGAAGCCTGCTCCGCTCAGCGCGGTTTTTGAAGGAAAACTGATTACCGAGGCGGTTGCGCGCCGGCTTGCATCTGAAAAACAGTCAACGCTCATGGTGGCAAAGGGAGTCATTCTGACGCCTTCGGCAAAAGATGTTCTGCGCCAGTCGGGAATTGAAGTCCTCTGGCAGGGGAGGAGGTAGGCCATATGATGATTTGTCAGGTAGTAGGCCATGTCTGGGCAACGAAAAAAGAAGAGGCCCTGAACGGCCATAAACTGATGATTGTACGGGAAGTGACGACAAACAGGAGAAACGGGGCCACCTTTGTGGCGGCCGATTCCGTTGGGGCAGGAATTGGAGAGCAGGTTCTGGTGGTAAGCGGAAGTACGGCCAGGCGGGCGATCGGATCCGATGATTCTCCGATCGACAGCGCCATTGTCGGTATTATTGATTCCCTCGAGATCTCAAAGGAAAAAGGTGAGTAATATGCATCTGACGGAACTTATCTATCAGGCCGGAATTATCGGCTGTGGCGGCGCCGGTTTCCCGACCCACGCAAAATATAATGGAACAATAGAAACAATTATTATCAACGGAGCGGAATGTGAGCCTCTTCTGCAGACGGACCGTTATCTGATGAGAAATAAGGCCGTTGAACTGATCAGGGCTGCGGATATGCTGCTTCATGAGACCGGAGCGGACGGCTGCGTGATTGCACTTAAAGCGTCTTACACAAGGGAAATAAAAGCCCTGGAGGAGGCAGTCCGCTCACTTGGTTCGGGCGTCCGGCTTCACCGGCTTGAAAGCTTTTTCCCGGCAGGTGATGAACAGACCATTGTCTATGAAGTGACCGGAAAGGTGGTGCCGCCCGCAGGGATTCCGCTCAATGTGGGCTGCGTTGTAAATAACGTCGCCACGCTGTTCGGCATCTATGAAGCAATGGAGGGCAGGCCTTTTACACAAAAGTATCTGACCGTGACCGGCGAGGTGAAAAATCCTGTTATCGCAAAGGTGCCGGTCGGAACACCGGTCGGTGAGTGCCTGAAGCTGGCCGGCGGCCCGGTACTTTCAGACTATGTGGTGGTAAACGGCGGCCCGATGATGGGTAAACTCCTCACAAAGGAGGAGGCGGAGTCTGCGTGCGTGACAAAGATCATGTCGGGGCTTATTGTTCTGTCCACGGACAGCAGTATTGCAAGACGTTCCGAGGTCACGCTGAAACACATGTTAAACCGTGCCAAATCGGCATGTATCCAGTGCAGTTTCTGCTCCCAGCTCTGTCCAAGGAATCTGCTCGGCCATCCGCTGGAACCGCACCGCATCATGCGGAAGCTGGCGTCCTGCCGTGATTTGACGGAGATACTGGATGACAGGGATGTCCGGAATGCGGCGCTCTGCTGTGAGTGCGGAATCTGCGAAGTATATGCATGTCCAATGGGATTGCAGCCAAGAAAGGTTAATTCCGTACTGAAAGGGGAACTGGCCAGGGCGGGGATCCGCTACCAGCGCACCGAAGGCGAGTGGGCGCCGGATCCGAACCGGAACATGCGCAAAGCGCCCACGGCCCGCGTGGCATCCAGGGCAGGAGTGGCTGAGTTTGAAGAGATCCGGATTGATGAGCTGAAAGAGATTACTCCTGCGGAAGCAGGGACAGTCCGCCTGGCCCTCCGCCAAAGTATCGGAGCGCCTTCGCAGCCGGTCGTAAAAGACGGTGAGCGGGTGGAAGAGGGACAGCTTATTGCAGTCTGCCCGGAGGGAAGTCTCGGTTCTGCGCTGCATGCTTCCATCAGCGGAGTTGTGGCGGTAGAGGAACAGTACCTGGAAATCAGGCCGTAAAAGGTTAAACAGTATTCAGATAAAGGAGCATACAGAGAATGGAAGCAATCGGAATCCTTGAAAGCAACAGTATTGCCAAGGGAATTGAAGCGGCGGACGCAGTACTTAAGGCGGCGGACACGACACTTTTGTACGCAAAACCGGTATGTCCCGGTAAATATACGATCCTGTTTTACGGAGATGTGGCCGCGGTAAGCGCCTCCCTGGATGCGGGAGCGGCAGTGGTCGACGCACATCTTGTCGACTCTGTCGTAATTCCCCGCGTCCATCCGCAGGTAATCCAGGCAATCAATCTTTCCACCACGCCCGATGGGGTGAATGCCGTTGGCGTTATGGAATTCTTCAGCGTTACGGCGGCGGTCTATGCAGCCGATGCAGCGGCTAAGGCAGCCGATGTGACACTGATGGACGTCCGCCTCGGCGTGGGAATCGGGGGAAAATCATTTGCCATTCTCACCGGAGAAGTGGCAGCGGTTGAAGAGGCTGTGCGCTGCGGTATGGCGACGGGCGAGGAGAAAGGACTGGCCGTGACCAGCACCGTGATCCCAAGTCCGCGGAAAGAGATTTTTGAGGCGTTATTGTAAAGGAGACGGCAATATGACAGAACAGAATCCCTTTGATTCAAAACAGCGGATTATCCAGGAGTTTGTTCCCGGAAAACAGGTGACGATGGCTCATCTGATTGCAAACCCAAACGATGATTTATATAAGAAGCTGGGCGTTGTCAGCAAATCCAGGGGTGCTCTGGGGATTCTGACCATTACCCCCAGCGAGGCGGCCATTATCGGCGCCGATGTGGCGACGAAGGCCGCGGAAGTGGAGATTGTATTTGTGGACCGTTTCTCCGGTTCCCTTGTAATCTGCGGGGATGTGGCGGCGGTGGACGCGGCGCTGAAAGATGTCCTGCGCGTTCTCGGGGAGACACTGCATTTTACCATGACGGAAATCACGAGGTCTTAAGTCATGAAGAAAATTATGATGATTGGAAAGATAGGCTGCGGGAAGACGACACTCGGGCAACGCCTGATGAGGGAGGCGGTCAGTTACCGGAAAACACAGTCTATTCAGGTGATAGGGGACGGGATTGTGGACACTCCGGGAGAATATCTGGAACAGAAACAGTTTTACAGCGCACTGATTGTCACGGCGGTGGAGGCGGACGTAATCCTGCTTCTCCTCTCCGCAACCGACGAGCAGAATACATTTTCACCCAGGATGAGTTCCATGTTCAGCGGAAAACCGGTGATCGGGGTAATTACAAAAACCGATCTGTGCAGCGACCCGGAGCGCATTGAGACCGGAAGGGAAATTCTTAAGATTGCGGGAGCGGAGGAAATTCTGGAGATTGGGTTTGGCGATGAAGGCTGTATTGAAAAGCTGGAAAGCAGGATCGATGAAATTGCTTAAATAGGGATTTAGTGGAGCAGATGAGGACGCCGCCGGCAGGCCAGGGGCCGGGGTGGTGAGAGGTTTGTATGAGTCTTCAGTCCCGG
>CATWBR010000032.1 GCA_958349075.1 uncultured Clostridium sp. | reverse complement strand
TTATTATTCATAACCTGACGATACAGCTTCTGTTATTCGCTGTTTGTCTAAAGAGTGCTTTATAAATCATAAAATGACTTTCTATTGCAGAGGCTACGCCTCTGCTTTTTCATAACATAGGAAACTCCTATGTTATGAAAAGCCCTCCGGGCAGGAAGTGCACCCGCGCGAAAACCTTTCCTGAGTCTTCAGTTCCGTCGAGCCCTGCCCGGAGTCCCCTTCACGACACTCTGTCCCCGGGACTGAAGACTCAGGAAACCAACATCCCCATACCGGGCATTGGCCGTTCCGGCCGCGTCCTCCTTTCTCGATTAAATCCCCCCTGACAGAATTTCTCAAAGATTGACAGAATTTATTAAGTTGTCTTTGCGGTGACTAACTGTTATAATCGTGGGAGGAAACTCTTAGAGTAAAAAGGAGAAAGCACAAAAATGAGAAGAGCGATAAATAGATGGGTGAAAAGAGCAGCCGGCATTTACCTGGCAGCGGCGATGACCGTGACGATACCGGTATATGCGGATGTGATTCCTCCAGTCCCGACGGCCACAGTGCAGGATACCGCAATGGCGGCGGAAGAGACCTACCTGGGAGGGGCGGAGCTTACGCTGCTGGCGCCTGCAACCCAGAGCCAGAACCTGTCCTGTGTTATCCAGACCAAGGCGGGAAGTGTGATTGTAGTGGACGGAGGACTCAGAGAGGATGCCCCGCATCTGATTGAGACGATTCAGGCCAAGGGAGGCCGTGTTTCGGCGTGGCTGATTACCCACCCGCACAGCGATCATATCGGCGCCCTGACGGAAATTCTGAATACGCAGCCCATGCCGATAGAGATTGATAATATTTATTATTCATTTTTAGGGAGTTTTATGAGAGAGGCGAGCATATGGGCAGGATGGACAACCTGGACAATCTGCTGGCAGCCTTTAACAATATTGCGCCTGAGAAGCTGCACCCTTCCATTGACAAAGGGCAGCAGATACAGGTCGACGAGGTGACGATCAATGTCATGAACAAGCCGTTTCGGAGTTTTCATAATACCTTTAACAACAGTTCCGTCGCATACCGCCTGGACTTAAACGGCAAGAGAATCCTCTTCCTCGGCGATATGGGCTGGGATGCGGGCCAGAACCTTCTGAAAAAGAACAAACCGGAAGATTTGAAGGCAGATATCGTACAGATGGCCCATCACGGCCAGGACGGGGTGGAGCTGGATCTCTACCGTGTAATCAGGCCTGAAATCTGTCTATGGCCGACTCCCGACTGGCTTTGGGACAACGTCAAGAACGGCGAGGTGGACGCGGGTCCATGGAAGACGCTGACCGTCCGCAAATGGATGGAGGCGCTGGGCGTTAAACGTAATCTCTGTGCCAAAGACGGTGATCAGATCCTGAGATAAAAGAATGCAACAGGGGAGTCAGTTATGGGAAAATTAAAAAGTATGAAAAAACGTTTGCCGGCAGTGCTGGCAGTAATCATGGCGGTTGCAGTATTTACCGGATGCTCGGCATCCGGCAGTACAACCGGTGGTGAGACGGCAAAGGCATCGGAGGTGTCCGGATCCGGGGCCGGGACGGAAGGGGAGCCGGCACAGCGGATTGTGAGCGGCTATTATATTACGACGTCCGCCTGTATTGCCCTGGGTCTGCAGGACAGGATGGTCGGAATTGAAGCTAAGGCGGCAAGCCGCCCTATTTATAAACTGGCTGCCCCCGAATTTTTAGAGCTTCCGAGTGTGGGAACCGCCAAGGAGTTTGATCTGGAGGGATGTGCCGCCCTGGAGCCGGATCTTGTAATTCTTCCTAAGAAGCTGTCGGAACAGGCCGGTATTCTGGAGGAAATGAATATCAGGACACTGGTGGTAAATCCGGAAAGCATGGAGGAGCTTAAGGAGACAATCAGCGGGATTGCCGCCTTGACAGGCACAAAAGAGCAGGCGGAAAAATTGCTTCACTGGTATGCGCAGAAGGAAGAAAAGCTGGAGGCAGTCCTTAAAAAGGCCTCTTCAGAGGAGAGTCCGCAAGAGGATGTTCCCGGTGTCTATATTGCCGGTACAAGCAGCATACTGAGGGCTGCAACGCCCCAGATGTACCAGAGCAGCCTGATCGGGCTGGCCGGAGGTGTGAATGCGGCCTCCGATTTAAAGGATAACGGCTGGGCGGACATTTCTTATGAACAGTTGATTGCCTACAATCCGGATGTGATTGTGGTAATTCCTGAGGCAGATTATACGAAGGAAGACGTAATGAAGGACAGCCGTCTCACCGGTGTCAACGCGGTGGAGAACGGACAGGTATATGAGATGCCGTCCTCCTTTGAGGCATGGGATTCCCCCGTGCCGTCGGGGATTCTAGGCTGCATGTGGCTGTCTTCGGCGCTTCATGAAGAGCTGTATCCGTTTGATGAGTTTAAGGAAGAAGCCGCGGAATTTTACAGGGAGTTTTACGGCGCAGAGATCGACCGGGCACTGATCACGCGCTGATAAAGAAAAGATATGACAGTTCAAAAAAGAACGGGAAATAAGAAGAAAATATATGTTATCAGCCTGATAATCCTGATACTGTTCCTCCTGGTATCTCTCTGCACGGGGAGATATCCGCTGGAAGTGCGGGAGATAGGGCGTATATTGTCAGGACAGGGAACAGATGAGACGGCAAGGAGTGTGTTTTTAACTCTGCGTCTTCCCCGTACGGTTATGGCATTTATAGCAGGAGCCGGCCTCAGTATGGCCGGCTCTATTTATCAGGATATATTCCGTAACCCACTGGCATCACCGGACCTAATCGGTGTTACCAGCGGAGCAGGAGCCGGGGCGGCGTTCGCCATTGTCTGCTTCGGGCAGGGCGGCGGTATGGTGGTCGGCAGCGCATTCGCGGGCGGCCTGATTGCCGTTTCGGCCGCAGTAGTGCTGGCGGGAATGGCGGGACACCGTTCGGCCTCAGATTTTGTGCTGGCCGGGATTGCGGTGCGGGCACTGGCAGATTCCTTTATTATGGCGATGAAGTACCTTGCGGATCCGGAACGGCAGCTTGCGTCGATTGAATACTGGACGATGGGCAGCTTCTCCAGCATGACATATGAGAAGCTGATGACGGCGGCTCCTGTAGTTCTAGCCGGTTTTATCGGGCTTTTATTCTTTAGGTGGCAGATACAGATGCTTTCCCTGGCCGATGATGAGGCCGCGATGCTCGGGGTGTCCGTGCGTGCGGTCAGAATCTCGGTACTGGCGCTGACGACACTGATTGTAGCGGGAATTGTCAGCGTGACGGGCGCTATCTCATTTATTGGGCTTGTGGCCCCGCATATCGCCAGGATGCTCCTGAAAGAAAATGGTTTTTCAGCCGGTATTCTGAGCGGTCTTGTGGGGAGTATCATTATGCTTGCGGCGGACTGTCTGGCAAGATCCCTGGGAGGAAGTGAAATTCCGGTCAGCATCCTCACGTCGGTTCTGGGCGTTCCGGTGCTGGTGTGGCTGCTTGTCAGGGGAGATGAGAATAAACCTTGAACACAGGATGGACGGACGAAGGATGAACGGTTATAATGAAGAGAAGGACTGCCTTCTGGAGATACGGGATTTACAGGTTTCCTATCAAAAGGGGACAACTGCTTTTGGCAGAATCTCTAAGGAAACGCAGGGAGCAGTTTTGGACGGTGTGAATTTAACAGTTAAAAAGGGCTGTCTGACGGCGCTTCTGGGAGTGAACGGTTCGGGAAAGACCACACTTCTAAAAGCGGCATGCGGACTGATACCGATCCGGAAAGGAGCGGTGTCTGTATGCGGCCGTGACCTGACGGCGGTTAGCCGCAGGGAACTGGCGTCCTGTATCAGTTATATTCCCCAGAAAAACAGTATTTTATATCATATCAGGACAGAGGAAGTGGTTGTCATGGGGGCAAATCCGCGTCTTTTCTGGTATGAGGCGCCCTCTGCCGCACACAGGCGGGAAGCGCGGGGGCTCCTGGAACAGTTGGGGCTTTTGGAGGAGGCGGACAGGGATTTTCTGACCTTAAGTGAAGGTCAGAAACAACTGGCGCTTCTTTGCCGCGCCCTGATGCAGAATGCTCCGGTGATGATGTTTGACGAGCCGGACAGCGCACTGGATTATGGAAACAGGAGAATGATCCTGAGCCGGATTTCCGGAATTATCCGGGAAAACAAGTACGGCGGCCTGATTACAATCCATGATCCCGATTATGCCCTGCGTTACTGTGATGAGATAGTTATATTGAAGGACGGAAGGATAAGGGAAACAATTTACTGCAGAAATGGAACCGAGGAAGGGCGGAAAGAAGCGGAGAGAAAGCTCAGAATAATTTATCCTGATCTGGAACTGCTGAGCTTCAACGGCCGTTTCCTCACGGTAAAATAGCAGATGATAAAGGAGGAATGCGTTTGAATCAGCGTACTCTTTTAAAAAAGACAATGGATTTGGCAAGAACAGGGGATGCGGACGCGTTTCAGAATTTTTATATCCTGACGGTGCAGGATACCTACGGGAAGATTGGCTCCCTTGTGGAAGACAGGGAGAAAACGGAACCAATCCTGATCGAGGTCTACTTAAGGCTATACAAAAAGGCCAATACCCTGCCGGTCGATGAGGAGGAACTCACGGACCGTATCGAGGAAGAGATTTACCGCGTGGTCGAAAAGGAGCTGGGGCATGAGCCCGCCCATCTTGAATTTGATGGGGAATACCAGAGGCTGAAGGAAGAAATGGCGGTAACGATGTGGATGAAGATCGAGGAGAAAGCCGGCCTCATCCGGGAGGAGCCGGAGGAGGACAAGGGATCGTTTGCCGCATATCTTTACAGCCTGCTGAAGGTAGTTATGACGGTGCTCATCCTGATATTCACGGTGGCGGTCTTATACAGAGGCCTGCAGTGGTTCCGCGGCAGCAGAAAGGGAGATGAAATTCCCGCTGTTGCGATAGAGACGGCATCCCAGGGCAGTGAGGCTCCGGTTGTTATAGAGGGGGAGCGTCTGAACCCGGGCTGGGAGCAGAAGCCGGACGGAAAGCTTTATTATACGACGAAAGAAGGAAGACTGGCCGACGGACCTGTTGCGCTGGGAAAACAGATCCTCACTTTTTCCAGGAACGGTGAACTGACCATGATTGGAAGCAACAATGATGTGGTGGAAAACATGAACCTGTCCTTTGATGAAGAAATCCGCTATGAGGTGAAGTCCGGTGATATCTATAAAAAAGAGCCCGATTCCGGTGAGGAGACACGCGTTGTGATGAACGGCCATGTAATCCAGGCCGATGTAAGGGTCGGGTATCTGTGGTATATCAGCCAGTATCAGATTCCAAATTCCTCACAGGTCAAGACAACGCTCTACAGGGCCGAACCGGACGGCGGTAAGCAGGAGGAGATCTATTCGACGGACAGCACCCTTGAGTCCGGGAGTTTTCAGGTTACGTCCAGGTGGCTTTATTACCTGGCCGACGGAACGCTGTACCGGAAAGAACTTAGCACCGGCAATACGGAATCCCTGGCCTCGGAAGTGGAGCATTACTTTGCCTGGGAAGATACGGCTTATTACATGAGGGACAGAACGCTTGAAAGTGTAACATTGGGAGTGGAATATTCGGGTACGGAGGCCGGATACCGGATTGAGCTCAGGGAGCAGGGGCTGGTCCTGTCCCTGTTTGATGCGTCGGACAATCCGGTTGTGGCGGAAGGAAGCGGCGAGGTCCGTGCAGGAGACAGAATCTACCGGCTGGAGGAAGGCGTAATCAAATCGGTAAGCCCGGCTCCGAGAAAAGACGGAGACGTCACGTACTACATCGACGATGCGGGCAGGGATAAAAAGATTTACTGGAAGGACGGAGCCGGTACAAGAGGGCTGATAAGGCAGGAAGGCCTGGTGGCCGACAGTTTTTGTATAGCGGGGGACTGGCTCTATTACAGCGCCAGGACGGATCAGTACGGGGCTGAGTGCGACAGTCAGATTTACCGTCTTAATTTACAGACCATGACTCTGGAGAAATCAGGCGCTCCGTTCAGGGGCTATATGAGAAATATGTATTATTTCGACAATGTCCAGGCTATTTTTGGCGAGTACATTCCGTCGGTGGCGGATCCCGAGGATATCCATGGGGAGATCTCGGTGATTTCGCTGGGCGGTGGAATTGAACCGGTTAATGATACGGGAGTGCGGCCGGAGACGGACGGCAGCGATATGCTGGAGATGGTCATGGCCGAGGGAGACAGGATTTACTGTCTGTATCACAGATGCAGCTATGACAGCGACTCCGGGCAGATGGCCTGGGAGACGACAACGCCGCTGGAAATAAGATTAAACGGAACAGAAATACAGAATGGAGCCGAGGATGAATAAGGACAGTACGGGGGAGTGGAGGACTCCCCTTCTGGAACAGCTAATCAGTTACAGCGGGTCGGACTGTTATCCTTTCCACATGCCCGGACACAAACGGCAGGTGGAAATGGGGATAACTTCTTTTCCAAATCCGTTTTCTGTGGATATCACGGAGATCGAAGGATTTGACAACCTGCACCATGCAAAAGATATACTGCGCGAATCGATGGACCGGGCGGCGGCCGTCTACGGGGCGGACCGGACTTATTATATGGTGAACGGAAGCACAGGGGGAATCCTGAGCGCCATCAGCGGAGTGACGGCCCCCGGCGGAAAGATTATTATGGCCAGAAACAGCCATAAAGCCGCCTACCACGCGGTACTGCTGGGCCGCTTGGATCCTGTGTATGTCTACCCGGATTATGCGGAGGACTACGGAATTCAGGGAGGAATTGACCCTGCGGCAGTCGAAGCAGCCTTTGAAAATACGGCTGATGAGAGGGTTATGCAGTCCGGGACAGAGGATGGCGGCGGAATCCAGGCGGTGTTTATCACATCCCCGACCTATGAGGGGATGGTTTCAGACATAGGGGCCATTGCAGAGATTGCCCACCGTCACGGCGTGCCGCTGATTGTGGATGAGGCTCATGGGGCGCATTTCCCGTTTGGGGATAACTTTCCCCGCTCCGCGCTGGAATGTGGGGCGGACATTGTGATTCAGAGCCTCCATAAGACGCTGCCGTCCCTGACCCAGACAGCCGTGATGCATATTAAGGGCGGGTTTGCAGATAAGGCGGGGGTAGAGCGGTACCTTTCCGTATTCCAGAGTTCCAGCCCTTCCTATGTGTTTCTGGCCTCCATCGAAAACTGCATCCGTTATATGGACGGAGAGGGACGAGAGAGGATGGAACAATACGCCGTTTCCCTGGGGAAACTGATGGAATGCGGAAGGAAATTCAAACATCTGCGGCTGGTTGATGACAGTATCTGCGGCCGTTTCCATATAAAAGACAGGGATGCATCCAAGATTGTGGTTTCCACAAAGAATTGCAGCATGAACGGGGCCGAGGCGGCAAAACTGCTGCGCAGCCGCTGTCATCTGGAACCTGAGATGGCCTGCGGCAGCTATTTGATTCTGATGACGTCTCTTATGGATACGGAAGACGGTTTCAGAAGATTATACGAAGCGCTTTGCTGTCTGGATGAACTGGCGGGCAGCAGGGAAAGCGGCATGGAGGAGATAGCGGAAGCAGGGAAAAAGGCGGAGACAGGGCAGTCATGGGATGGCACGGCGGCCACCTGGCTTTCCGGGCTCCGGAAGATAGGGAAGATTTCCGATGCGTGGGGACAAAAGCTTAAAAATATACCCCTTAAGGATGCGGCAGGAGCCGTCAGCGGAGGTTTCATTACCGTATATCCGCCCGGAGTGCCGATGATTGTCCCCGGGGAACTGATTTCGCATCAAGCCGTGGAGCTGATACGGGAAAACAGTGAGATCGGCCTGACCGTGGAGGGGATCGGAGCGGACGGAACCGTTGCCGTTTCAGATATGGTACAGGCAGGAAATGATACCGCAGGGCCGGCGGGACTTTAAACAGATAACAGAGGTATGGAGTAATGGGAAATATATTTTATGTAATGGGAAAAAGCGCGTCCGGGAAGGACACAATCTATAAAAAACTGCTGGAGCGCATGCCCTGGCTTAAAACGGTTGTCACCTATACGACAAGGCCGATACGGGACGGGGAGACAGAGGGCGTGGAGTACCATTTTACTACAGCCGGACAGTTGGAACGGTTTCGGCAGGAAGGCAGACTGATTGAGCTCAGGACGTATGAAACGGTGTTCGGGCCATGGAGTTACAGTACGGTAAACGACGGCCAGATTAACCTGGCGGACGATAATTATCTGATGATTGGAACCTTGGAATCCTATCGGAGCATAAGGGAATATTTTGGCGCGGACAAACTGGTGCCGCTCTATATCCAGGTGGAGGACGGGGAAAGGCTGACCCGCGCCCTGGAGAGGGAAAAACAGCAGAAACAGCCCAAATACGCGGAACTCTGCCGCCGCTTCCTGGCGGACGAGGAAGATTTCAGCGAAGAGAGGCTGATCGAGGCGGGAATTGAGAAACGGTACGCCAATATAGAGATGGATCAGTGTCTTTCTGAAATCACGGAGACGGTTACAACGCTGACGTAAACCCTTCATTAACCTGGGATTCCCTACTAGGCAGCATTTTAATCTTGTGTTATACTATATGAGACAATTTTGTGCGCGGTGGGGATTTCGCCGTTTCAGGAGGAAGATATGGCAGGTTTTCATGATATAATCGGACATGACATGGTGAAGGACCATTTACAGAAAGCAATAGAGTATCACAAGGTATCCCACGCCTATATTTTATCGGGGGAAGAGGGGATGGGCAGAAAGACGCTCGCCAAAGCATTCGCCATGACGCTTCTCTGTGAAAAAAGTGATAAGGAACCATGCATGCAGTGCCACTCCTGCAAACAGATTATGTCGGGCAACCATCCGGATGTTATCTGGGTGACGCACGAGAAGCCGGCCAGTATCGGGGTCGACGATATCCGTGTCCAGATCAACGACTCGATTATGGTCAAGCCGTACAGCAGCAGTTATAAGATTTATATGGTCGACGAGGCCGAAAAGATGACGGTACAGGCGCAGAACGCGCTTTTGAAGACAATAGAGGAACCGCCTTCCTACGCGGTCATCATTCTGATGACGACGAACCAGGAGGTGTTCCTGCAGACGATCCTTTCAAGGTGCATCCAGTTGAAACTGCGCCCCCTGAAGGATCATGTAATAAGTGATTACCTGGAGGAGATGATGGAGATACCGGAGAGCAAAGCGGATATCTATGCGGCATTTGCAAGAGGAAATCTGGGAAAGGCCATTCACCTGGCTTCCTCGGAGGAATTTTCCCTGCTTTATAAAGAAGTGCTGACACTGCTTAAAAATATAAAAGAGATGGACATTCCCATGCTGCTTGATTATATTAAAAAGCTGCAGGAGGACAACCTGGATCTGTTTGAATGCCTTGACTTCATGCAGCTCTGGTACCGGGATATCCTGATGTTTAAGGTGACAAAGGACATCAATACGCTGGTGTTTAAAGATGAATACACAACTGTCAGCAGCCTGTGCCAGAAGAGTTCTTATGAAGGCCTGGAGCTGATTTTAAACGCAATAGAAAAAGCCAAGGCCAGGCTGAATGCGAACGTCAATACGGAACTGGCCCTGGAGCTTATGCTGTTAACAATGAAGGAGAATTAATCTATGATAAAAGTTATCGGAGTCAGGTTCCGAAAGGCCGGTAAGGTTTATTTCTTCGACCCGGCCGGTATGGAGATAAAGACCGGCGATCACGTGATCGTGGAGACTGCGCGCGGTATCGAGTTCGGCCATGTGGTTCTCGGAAACCGCGAGGTGGAGGACAAGAAGGTTGTACAGCCGCTGAAACCGGTTATCAGGATGGCCACCCGGGCGGATGAAGAGGTGGAGAGAAAGAATAAAGAGAAGGAAAAAGAGGCGTTCAAGATCTGTCTTGAGAAGATTAAGAAACACGATCTTCAGATGAAGCTGATCGACGCGGAATATACCTTTGACAATAATAAAGTGCTGTTTTACTTTACCGCGGACGGAAGAATCGATTTCCGTGAACTGGTAAAGGATCTGGCCGCCGTATTTAAGACGAGGATTGAGCTTCGTCAAATCGGCGTGCGCGATGAGACAAAGATTATGGGCGGCGTGGGAATCTGCGGCAGGGCTCTCTGCTGTCATTCTTACCTGTCTGAGTTCATACCCGTAAGCATCAAGATGGCGAAGGAGCAGAACCTGTCACTGAACCCGACCAAGATTTCGGGTGTCTGCGGACGTCTTATGTGCTGTCTGAAGAATGAGGAAGAGACATACGAGGATCTGAACAGCAAACTGCCTAATATTGGAGACTATGTGACGACGGACGACGGCCTGAAGGGCGAAGTCCACAGTGTCAGTGTACTGCGCCAGCTTGTCAAGGTAGTCGTAATTGTGGACAGGGACGAGAAGGAAATCAGGGAATACAAGGTGGAACAGCTCAAATTCAGGCCGAAGCGCAGACGTGAGCGTGTCAATGTCAACGATGCGGAACTGAAAGCCCTGGAAGCTCTTGAGCGCAAGGAAGGAAAATCGAAGTTAGATGACAATTGACCTGAAGGAACATGAGAGAATCGATGAGCTGCACCGGAACGGGTACCGTATCATCCAGAGGGAGAACGCGTTCTGTTTCGGAATGGATGCGGTGCTCCTGTCCGGTTTTGCCGCCGTGAAACCGGGGGAGAAGGCTCTGGATCTGGGAACCGGAACCGGAATTATCCCGATTCTCCTGGAGGCCAAGACAGAGGGAAGACATTTTACCGGACTGGAAATCCAGGAGGAGATGGCCGAGATGGCATCGCGGAGCGTAAAGCTCAACGGACTTGAAGAAAAAATAGACATCATAACAGGCGATATCAAAGAGGCGGGCCGGATCTTCGGCGGGGCCTCTTTTGATGTAGTGACGACAAATCCGCCCTATATGAACGACAGCCACGGCCTTAAGAACCCGGAACTTCCAAAGGCGATTGCCCGCCATGAAGTGCTGTGCACGCTGGAGGATGTGGTAAGGGAAGGAGCGCATGTGCTTCGCCCGGGAGGCCGTTTCTATATGGTGCACCGGCCCCACAGGCTGATCGAGATCATAACGGCTCTTACGAAATACCGGCTGGAGCCGAAGCGGATGAAGATGGTCCATCCGTTTGTGGACAAGGAGGCCAATATGGTCCTGATCGAGGCGGTCAGGGGCGGCCGTTCCATGATCAAGGTGGAAAAACCGCTGATTGTTTACAGGGAGCAGGGGATTTACACGGATGAGATCTACGATATCTACGGGTATTAAACCGCAGGTATGATGATTGGCAGCTACTTGGCGATTGGCGGAAAGCCGCAGGGAGAATAAAAAATGCAGGGAAAATTATATTTGTGTGCCACACCGATTGGAAATCTGGACGACATAACGCTGCGCGTGCTGGACACACTCAAAACCGTGGATTTGATAGCGGCGGAGGATACAAGACACAGTATCAAACTGTTGAACCATTTTGACATAAAGACTCCGATGACCAGTTATCACGAGTATAACAAGATTGATAAGGCAAGATATCTGGTGGACAAGATGAAAGGGGGACTCAATGTGGCCCTGATCACCGATGCGGGAACGCCGGGAATCTCGGATCCCGGGGAGGAGCTGGTGAAGCAGTGTTATGAGGCGGGAGTCGAACTGACCTCTCTGCCGGGACCTGCGGCCTGTGTCACGGCGCTGACCATATCGGGGATGGCTACGAGACGGTTCTGCTTTGAGGCATTCCTGCCTACGGATAAGAAGGAAAAACAGTGGATTCTGGAAGAGCTTAAGACGGAGACCAGGACAATTATTCTCTATGAGGCGCCCCACCATCTTCTCAGGACGCTTGGCGAGCTTTATGAGGCGCTGGGGGACCGAAACGTGGCCGTATGCCGGGAGCTTACCAAGAAGTACGAGACCGCATTCCGGACGACGCTTGGCGGGGCGATCGCCTATTACAGTGAGAATGATCCGAAGGGCGAGTGTGTGATTGTGCTGGAAGGCCGCACGATAGAAGAGCTGAAAACCGAGGGGCAGGAGGACTGGAAAGAGATGCCGCTTGCCGAACATATGGGACATTATCTTTCCCAGGGGAAGGATAAGAAAGAGGCAATGAAACTGGTGGCAAAGGATCGGGGAATCAGTAAGAGGGATGTCTACCAGCAGCTTCTGGAAGATGAGGAGTAGAATACAAAGGAGAGGCATATGTACGAGGATTCCTATTATTCGGACAATGATATCGACAGGGTGATATACCAGTATTACAGAGAGAACGGAGGCTGCTTCCTGGGGAATCCGTATACGGGACAGTATCCCCACTGCCAGTTGATTCTCGATATGGACAGAACGCCGGTGTCGGTGCTCCCGGTGGTGACTTCCCAGTCCAACTATGGATACGGAATAACCTGTGCGGCGATGACACAGGCGGAGCTTAAATATCCCTATCATCTGGAGATAATCCCTATGACCTTTTTCAAAAAAGGGGTGGGGCTGATTGCCAAAACGGGTATTAAGGTAAGATACCGCGATTTGGATTTGAAGTATCTGATAAAGAGCGACGAACCCGCCTTTACTCAGTTGATACTCCCCGGCAGCCGTCTGGCGGACTTACTTTTGCAGACAAAGGCATTTCGGATCAAGGTGGAGCCGGTTGCCAAAGAGCGCAGCTTACATGCGGTACAGGTCTTCCGCAACAGGACTTGGGGAGTGGAGATCCAGGGGAAGACGATAGATTTTGAGGAACTTTCCGCAATGGTCGAGATCTGCAGGGAGGCGGCTGCGGCAGTGAAAAGCTTTGCTATGCCGGAGAGAGAAGAATAAATAATTCATCCGTCCGCCGACGTGCAGGCGGGAAAAAGTCAGAAATTAAAATGCCGGCCTGTCGGGAATGTTACCGTCAGACCGGCATTTTAACCGGCTTTTGGGCCGTGGTTATTTTAGCGGTAAAAATTATTATAAGTCCGGCAAAACGTTAAAACCGGAATATGGCCGTTCCGTAGGCAGGGAGCGGATACGAGAAGGAATATGGCTGGCCGTCACACTCCCCTTTGGCGGATTTAAACACTTGCTGTGTTTCGCCGCGCTCATAAAGGCCATGTTCATTGTCCAGAAGCAGCGTGAAGCTGCCCCGCTTCGGAACCCCGACCCGGTAGTCTTCACGGGCGACGGGAGTAAAATTACAGATAAAGAGCAGGTTCTTCTTTTTCGTCGCGTCACGGCGGACAAAGCTGAAAATACTTCTTTCGGCGTCGTTGGCATTAATCCACTCAAAACCTGAGAAGTCGCCGTCCAGGCTGTACAGCGCGGGGTATTTCCTGTAAAGGGTGAGAAGACCGCGGACATAATGCTGCAAATCTTCATGGAGCGGTTCGTCGGCCAGATACCAATCCAGAGCGACCTTTTCATCCCACTCGTGGAGCTGTCCGAAATCCTGACCCATGAACAGGAGCTTTTTGCCGGGATGGCCCAGCATAAAGGTGTATCCCGCCTTCAGGTTAGCAAATTTATCTTCATATTCGCCGGGCATCTTATTCAGCATGGAACACTTCAGGTGCACAACTTCATCGTGGGAAAGAACCAGGATAAAGTTTTCGCTGGTGCTGTATGTGATACCGAAGGTCATCTTATTGTGGTTGGGCTTTCTGAAATAGGGATCCAGCTTCATATATTCCAGGAAGTCGTGCATCCATCCCATATTCCATTTAAAGGTAAAGCCGAGCCCGTCATCCTCGGGCCTTTTTGTCACATTGGGCCACGCCGTGGATTCTTCCGCAATGATGATAGAGCCGTCCTTCCGGCCGGTAATCACGCTGTTTAAGTGCTTGAAGAATTCAATGGCCTCCAGGTTCTTATTTTCCCCATATTTATTGGGGATCCACTGGCAGTCCTGCCGTCCATAGTCTAAATAGAGCATGGATGCGACGGCATCTACTCTCAGTCCGTCGATATGGTAATTTTCGAGCCAGTAAAGGGCATTGGCAATCAGGAAATTGGCGACCTCGTGTTTGCCGTAATCAAATACTTTGGTGCCCCAGTCGGGGTGTTCCCCTTTTCTGGGATCCGCGTACTCATAGAGCGGCTGGCCGTCGAAATCCGCGAGCCCGTGGGCATCTTTTGGAAAGTGAGCGGGCACCCAGTCCAGGATGACGCCAATTCCTTTTTTATGAAGGTAATTAACAAAATACATGAACTCTTTGGGAGTTCCGTAACGCGAAGTCGGGGCGAAATAGCCGGTAACCTGGTATCCCCAGGAACCGTCATAGGGATGTTCGGCAATACCCATCAGTTCCACATGGGTGTAGCCCATCATTTTCACATAGTCGGCCAGTTCGTGCGCGGCCTCCATGTAGGTGTAGTATCCGTCCTTCTCCTGGCGGTTTTTCTTTTTCCAGGAACCGATATGTACCTCGTAAATGGACATCGGCGATTTTACGGGATCGGCTTCCCGGCGCTTTGCCATCCAGGTGGAATCGCTCCAGCCGAAATTCCTGATATCCGTTGTGACGGATGCCGTCCCGGGGCGGTATTCGGCGGCAAATGCATAGGGATCCGCTTTGAAAAGGATTTTGCCGCTGGCGGTTGTGATGGCGAATTTGTAGAGCTGGCCCGCTCCCAGGCCTGGAACAAACGCCTCGTAGATACCGCTGTTTTCCACCTGTTTCATTGGGGTTGAGTCCAGATTCCATCCGTTAAAATCGCCTACCACGCTGACGGATTCGCAGTGCGGTGCCCACACGGCAAAATAGTATCCGTCTTTTCCCTGATATGTAAACGGATGGGCCCCCAGCTTGTCAAAGAGTTTGTAATGGCGTCCCTCGCCGTAAAGATAGCGATCCAGTTCGCCGATCACTCCAAGACCGGACATCTTTGATTTGGCAGCAGGTGTTTTCCTGGTTGTTCTGCCGGTGTTCTTGCTTCCCGTCATAATGTTAACCCTCCGCTATTCTGAGAATAACTGCGTCGTTACCCTCTAATTCTATTTGAATCCGGCCGTTTTGAATGGTAAATGTCCGTCCGGTTAATAGATCTGTGCAAACATCCGCGCCGGTGTTAAAGGGCACGCTCACCGATGCAGGATTTTCGTCGTTGTTGGCGGCTGTAATCATCGCAGCGCCCTCCGACAGGCGGGCAAAAGCATACTGACGGTTGGTCAGCAGCAGCTCTTTATAAGCTCCGCCGTGATATGCCTCTTCGGCCAGATGGATCCGCCCCAGTTTGCGGATCACTTCCGTCAGCTCACAGGAACGTGAGGCAGCCTCGGTAATGTCGATTGCAGGACGAAGTCCGTCGTCTGAGTGAGAGGTTCTGCGTCCCTCTGTGCCCCATTCGCTGCCGTAATAGATGGAAGGAATTCCAGGCAGGGTATACAGTAACGCGTAAACGGGTTTCAGATGCGCCTTACTGGTTAATTTACTGGAAATCCGGTCCTCATCGTGGTTGTCCACAAAGGTATAAAGTTTCCCGGCCACGGCCTCCAGCCTGCGGATATTATGAGCCAGCTCAAAATAGTTATGATCGTTGTGGGCGGAATAGATGCTCTTGTGCATCTCGTAATTCGTCACGGAATGGAGCATCTCTTCATTAACCCAGCGGGAGTATTCCCCGTGGATAACTTCCCCCATCAGCCAGAAGTCCGGTTTAACCGTATTTGAAACCTGACGGAGCTCCTTCATAAACTGAAAATCGAGGACATTGGCGCAGTCCAGGCGGATACCGTCAATATCGAATTCCCTGGCCCAGAACCTGACCGTATCGAGGAGATAATTTTTCACATCCTGATTATACAGATTCAGGCAGGGGAGTTCCCAGATACCGTGCCACGCCTCATATCCAAAGGGATCTCCCATGGGACTGTTCCAGCCGAAATTCACGCCCTTATACCAGTCCCGGTATGGAGATGCCTCCCGGTTCCTGCAGATATCCTGGAATGCAAAAAATTCACGTCCCGTGTGGTTAAAGACTCCGTCAACGACGACGCGGATACCGTTCTCATGGCAGAGAGTAACAAAATTTTTAAAGTCTTCGTTTGTGCCGAGACGGCGGTCCACGGCTTTAAAATCCCTGGTGTCGTAACCATGGGTTGAAGATTCAAACAGCGGTCCGATATAGACAGCGCTGCAGTTTAAGCTTTTGATGTGCGAAATCCACAGATCCAGTTCGGTAAAACGGTCTGTGGCCGCTGTTTCCGTATTCTGTCTGGGCGCGCCCGTCATACCCAGCGGGTACATGTGATAAAAGACGGCCTCTTCATACCAGGTGTGTTTATTGTGTGCCATGCTTGTCCTCCCCGGGCAGCGTGTGCTATGCGTAGGTTTCCTGCTCCTTTATACTTCGGAGAAGAAACTGATAGCGAAGCTGCGCAGCTTTTAATTCATAAATATAGCAATCGATCAATGTGGGATCCACGACCTGTTCAAACCGGTTGATGGCAGTGTCAATGGTACCCATGGCCTGTTTAAGCTCTTCCAGAAGTTCCGGATCCAGCCTGCGGGCCTTCATACTGCGTTTTGCCTGTCTTGATAATCTCATAATTCGTTCACTCCTGTATAATCCGTGCAATAGTCCGGCCGCAGCGCGTGTTTGAAAATTGCGTTCCGTCAGATGTGCGTCACGTTGAAATTTAAAACACGCACGGGGCTGACAGTGACAAATATGCGCTTTGTCGGCAGTTTATGGATGCTGTAATTAGTATATACAGGAATGGTAAGTTTATGCATCTATGCCCAGAAACGACTGGAGATTCGTGCCCAGTTTTGTGAGCTGTCTGGTGCTGTCGCCGATGGACAGATAGTAATAATTACAGGTGCCTTCACGGCGGATGGAAATCAGCCCGGCATCCTTTAAAAGTTTTAAATGATGGGAAACAGCCGGACGCGACAGGCTGGTCTTTTCAGTGATTTCCCGTACATTCATACCGTGGCGGCTTAAATTTTCCAACGAGAAATCTCCGCCGCACGTTCTGTAGGCCGCATCGGTCAATGACTCAATAATGGACAGCCGTATCTCATCGCCCAGGGCGATAAACAGAGGCATGCAGTCGTGAAATAAGTTTTTCAGTTCTAAAACGTCGGGCAAGGCGTTCCCTCCTTTGGTTTAAAAATTTGAACTAATATTATTTTATCCTTTTTGGCAAAAGCAGTCAACGCA
>CATWBR010000031.1 GCA_958349075.1 uncultured Clostridium sp. | reverse complement strand
AGCTACTCCTTACCAAATTATTATGCATCAGTAGGGGGATTTTTGCAAGATATATTTAGAAATACCGGGGGATACCTCTGACTTTTTGCGCCCATTTATCGGATAAGAACGCGGGGCGCAGTAAACCCGGCTGGGAAATGGCAGGAGGAATCTATTAAAAGCAATTTTCCGGCACTCAAAATTGGATTCCGGCTGAATGAAATATCCTGGGCAGCCCGAACCTTCTGTTATTTGGCGGAAAACGCATTATAATTTTTTATTTTTTCTTGACAGCAGGTAAAAACCGGCTGTTTTTTTAATGAGAATTTGGGAAGCGTACCGTTGGATATGTGTTTCGCCGCTGTCTTATCACATAATGTCGATTATGTGATAAACAACGTTTCTGTATATTAAAGCTGCAAAAAGCAGGCAAGGAGGAGAAGCGGCAATGGAACAAAGGACGACGGTTCAAGTTGAACTCAATGTAAGTATCAATCATCCCTGTGAAGAAAAGGAAATTAACGGCAATATCGACCCAGCATTCCACTACGCCAAATACTGCCGTGATATTTTCCGAATCCGGCAGAACCTCCAAATTCCCCTGTCCCACGAAGACGAGAACCATAAGGAGGAAGCTCATGAGTAAAAAAAACAAACTGCCGCTGTCGGCTATTACCGGGATCATACTTTGTATCCTTCTTATTCCGATTATTCTGATTAATATCATCCTGATTGCCCGTACATATCTTAACCCCGACGAACTTCCGGGGATATTCGGAATCAAACCGGCCATCGTACTCTCGGGTTCCATGGAACCTGTGATTCATACGGGTGACCTGATATTTATCCACGAAACTGAACCGTCGGTTCTTCAGGAAGGTGACGTTATCTGCTATCTCTCATCAGGAAAAGCCGTAACTCACCGAATCATGGATATTACTGCCGGAGAGGACGGTTTGCCGCGGTATGTAACTCAGGGCGATGCCAATAATACGGCGGACCGTCTGGCCGTCAGCACCGGTCAGATTGAGGGTATCTGGAAAGGAGGAAGAATCGGCGGGCTGGGAAATCTTATCCTATTTATCCAGACTCCCGTGGGCATGATTCTTTTCATCTTCTGCCCCCTGCTCCTTTTCATCCTCTGGGATCTCCGGCACCGGCACCGCCTGGACAAGGCAGATGCCGCCCGAACCGCCATGCTGGAAGCCGAACTGGAAGAACTCCGCTCAGGAAAGGGTGCTTCCGAAAAGGAAGAGGAAACAAAAAAGAATAACTTTTAATGCACCGGCTTCTGCCTGCGGGCACAGCGCAGACTAAAGCCGTAACAATAACCAGACTTCTGCCTGGGTGCAGACTGCCGCAGGCACATGAGGGAACCGTGCCTGGGCGATATATAACCACAACACGGTTCCCCATTTATTTAAGAAAGCGAGGAAGAGTACATAATGAAGAAAAAGTCTTATGTAGGCCGCCTGGGCGCCCTTGCCCTGATGCTGACTGTAATCAGTACCTGTCTCCTGGGCGGAACCATGGCCCGATATGTAACAGAAGTAACCGGCTCGGCCACAGCCACTGTAGCAGCATGGAGTTTTAAAGCCAATAATAGCGATTCTACATTTACTCCTATTGACTTGGGCGACACCACGAATCGAACCAGTTATGACGGAACCACTCTTAAAGAAGACGTTATCGCTCCCGGTACAAGTGGAAGCTTCACAATTGAAATCGACGGCTCCGGCAGTGACGTGGGTATTCAGTACGATGTAGCTGTCAAAGCCGCATCCGGAACCACTTTACCGGATGATTTGCTGTTTTCAACTGAAGAAATCACCGGCTCAAATTTAGGTAGCACTCTGGATAAGTTTAATATTCCAACGGGTACTATTGACTATTCCAGTACATCTAATGATATGAAAAAGGACATCACAGTTTTCTGGGCATGGGGATTCGGAGATGGTGATACTAAATCCAGTAACGACAACGACGATGCCGGAAAGACCTGGAAGCTGGATATTACCATCAACGGCAAGCAGATTGCTCCAAACGAGGGAACAACCCCTTAACCACATATCACTATCCATTTCCCGCCCCCTGTGCCGGGGCGGTCCCCTCAGGGGAAAAATCAGCCCTCAGGAAAGGGCATCACAGACCGTGACGCCTTTTCCTGCAGGCTGAAAACAGATTGTTTTCACTACCTATAAGGAGGTACAGGAAAAATGGCGCAAATTTTCAATACTGCCTCTCCCCCTGCCCCGAGGGATGATGAATCCAAAAGACGGTGGCTGCTTCTGCTCCTGCTGCTGTTTCTGGCTCTTATTACTTCCTGCGTTGCCGGGTATTTGCTGGGCAAACGTGCAGGGCAAAAGCCGGCAGGGCAAATCATCGACACGATTCTACTTACTCCGGAAGAATCTGCCGCCAGAACCATGACACATATTACAGGGCGCATCTTCTATTCGGACGGCTCCCCGGCTGCCGGACGGCATGTCGAACTCCACAGTGATCCCGTCTCGACGGTTACCGATTTGGAGGGACGTTTTTTATTTCCCAATGTCTCATTTGGGGAACACACGATAACCGTTTATAACCAGGACGGCTCCGTGGATGCGAAACAGCCGGTCACCATATCGCCGGACAAAAATGAGCAGGGTGTGATTATCACCAAAGACGCTAACCAGGACTACGCTATCACCGTTGCCGTGGATATCAGAATATTGGAACTCGTCATCGAACTCGATGAGGGCCAAATTACGCTTCTGCCGGACCGGCAGCTTTATGCCGACGACCGCGGATGGATCACAACGCCATCCGGTACGGCCTCTACCAGCAGCGGTGTCATTGTGACGCCGGGAGGCGCTGTCCATCTGCCGGACGGCACCATTGTTATCCCAAGCGGCGGCGGTAACGGCATTGCCGCAGTTATTTTACCGGATGACACCGTCATTTATCCCGACGGTCAGATTACAGGAGACGGTTATACCATACAACCGGACGGCACCGTCACCCTTTCGGATGAAACGTTAATCAGTCCGGATGGGACTGTAACTCTCCCGGGTGCGGAAGTCCAGGCTCCCGGTGAAAACGGAGTGATTATTAATAATGAAACCGTTATGCCTATAGGCGGAAACGCTTCACCGATACAAGAACGCCAGACAGAGGCCGACAGCCCATCGGAGACATCGGGCGTCTCCGGCGGGAGCAGTCCTTCCGCTAATCCAAATACCGATGCCGGTCCTGACGCCGCCCCGGACAGTGTAGCGCCATCCCTTTCACCTGCCGCTCCTGAGACAGCGGGCGCTCCTGAGATATCGGGCGGCTCTGAATCCTCAGCCGGGGACGGCGGCGGCAAACACAACAGCGGAGGCCATGGCGGCAGCCACACAGAAAGCACTGAAAGCACCGAGGACAGCACTGAAAGCACCGAGGACAGTACCGAAAGCACCGAGACCAGTACCGAAAGCACCGAAGACAGTACCGAAAGCACCGAGGACAGTACCGAAAGCACTGAGGACAGTACCGAAAGCACCGAGGACAGTACCGAAAATACCGGGGACGGGGAGTTGACTTTTTGGGGAAACGTAAAAGATTCCGCTCATTATGCTCCGTGGAACCAGGGCGAAATAATCGATTTGTTCTATAACCGAACAAGCGGACTTGCGGAAAAGGTAGCCCCTGGCTCTTCCGGATTTTACCGTTTTCAGTTAAAAAACACGCTCTCCAGGGAGTTAAATCTTACACTGGATATTTCCGAGGGACAGCTCCATCTTCCTCTTCACTTTACGCTGACCCCATTAAAAACGAATGGCAGCAAAATCACCAGGCAGGCCGTTTCCGGTTCTATCACGGACGGCAAGCTGACCTTGCAGGATAAAATCGGCGCAAATGAATTTATTACATACCAATTGGACTGGGAATGGCCGTTTGCGGGGAATGACGCAGCCGATACCGCGATAGGGGAAACCGGCGGGATTTACACGCTCCAGCTTCTGATTCATGCCGAGGAGAATTGACAATACCATGAAAATAATAGTTAAATTGTTACGGCATTTGATTTTCTTAATCCTTGTTCTCTTTTCGGCAGCGTGTCTCTATCAAATTACTGCATGCGCCGTTTTTGGTCAAAAGCTGCCCTCAGTTTTAGGTTATTCTTCCGTCACGGTATTATCCGGCAGTATGGAACCCGCTTTTTCAGCCGGAGACCAACTGATTATCCGGCGTGAAGCACAATATGATCCGGGCGATATAATTAGCTTTTGGAATGACGGCATCCTAATCACCCATCGCATTGTCAAACAGACCAATGAGGGAAGTATCACAAAAGGTGATAACAATAATACACAGGACGAAGATCCCGTTCGGCCGGAACAGATTGCAGGGCGTGTCATCCTGATTCTTCCCGGTGTGGGAAACACATTACTTTTTTTGCGTAAGCCGAAAGGTATCCTGACGATATTATTTCTGGGACTTTTGATTTGGATCCTTCCAGGCTTTATAAAGAGAATAAATGATCACGGAAAGGGGGACAGAATATGAAAAAACATCTGACGGCTGTCAGAATCGCCGCGTACCTGTCCTGCCTGTCCGCAGCGGGCGCGTTGATTATCGGAACTACTTATGCATTTTACAGCGGCAGTGTCTCAGGTTCTGCCGCAGCAAAAACGGCCGCATTTGCCCTGGATGTAACGGATTCAAAGCAAAACCAGGTGGATCTGACAGCCGAGCTGGCCGGCATGATGCCGGCACAGAAAAAAGCAATCACCTTTGCAGTAACAAATAAGAAAAACAGTACGGTCAGTGAGGTGGCTCAGGAGTATTCCATCACTATCGCCACCACCGGCAATCTGCCGCTTACCTATCAATTGCAGGGCGCCGGGCCATCCGCTCCGGAAGGCAGCTACGTGGCAGCCGCAACTGAAGGGCAGCTCTTCTGGACAGGGGGCCTGCTGCCCTTCTCTTCTTCCGGCGTCACCCATACCTATGTTTTAACCGTCGAATGGCCTTCCGATGATGCCGATGAAAGCCTGTCGGATGAAATCGATCTGGTAACCATGACCATTGATGCGAAGCAGGCTCTGCCGGGTGCCACGCCATAACGGACAGGAGGTAAATAAATGAAACAATCCGCCACGGGCGCCTTTATCAAACGGCGTCTCCTGCCGGCAGCGCTGCCGGCGGCAATCCTTTTAATATCCTTTGCCGGTATTACCGCTGCCCGCTATGTAACACAGCATCAAAAGGCCGGAATTGCGTCGGCCCAGGATTTCTATTTCACCAGTGATCTGCTGAAAGAAAATCCGCCGGAAGATACCTTTTATTATATCGATCCCCAGTCCGGAGTTTTTCAGTTAAACGTTTATAACTATGCCGATTCCCAAAGAATAACTTCTACAGACATCAGTTATACCTACAGCATCGTCAACGGAACGGACGGCAGCTCAGGAACGAACGGTTCCGGCCTTTTATCGGGCGGCGCTGAAAATACGGGGCTTATCACGGTCTCCCCCGGCCAGGACAGCAGTGATGTTACCGTTTCCGTAACCGCCACATCACCTTATCAGAAAACGCTCTCGGCCACATTTAAAATGGCTCTCGGCAATCAGTATCTGGTGGATGACAAGACCGGCGGCACTGCGGCGGTACTTACCGTAACCTGCACCGACTCGGCAAAAAACATCCCTCTTCTGCTCCCCGATAACGTGATCCCCGACGCCACCGACGACCGGATCGTATCATCGGACGGCGGTTATATTTTTCGCTCTCCCGGCTGCGGTGTTTACTCACTCGTCCTTTTGAAGCTGGCCCCGTCGGCCGATCTGAGCCGGGACAGCACACCCTTTGCCGATCAGATCAATCTGAAAGGACTTTAAAATTATCATAACCGGAACAGTCCGTTCCCGGCTTTTCAAATGGAGGAATCGCCATGAGGATAAACTCTCTGAAAAAAAGAATTTTGCGCAGAGGCCCGCGACGCCGCTTTTTGGCGTTCCTGGTGGTTCTCTGCC
This sequence comes from uncultured Clostridium sp., assembly GCA_958349075.1. GTDB lineage: Bacteria > Bacillota > Clostridia > Lachnospirales > Lachnospiraceae > Otoolea. The sequence continues at coordinate 11,229 of CATWBR010000031.1, read as the reverse complement.
TGTTGTTGAGCCATCTGAATCTCGGCTTCATGGCCGCCTATGCAACGGGCAGCAAATCTAAAAGTTTTCGTATCGGTACAAATATTACCGCCAAACTGAAAGACGGAGTGCTGACTCTTTCCGGAACCGGAGACACCGACGATTTCGAGGCGGACACAGCCCCGTTTTTGGACTATAGCGAAGAAATTCATACCCTGGTCATTGGGAAAGGCATTACCTACGTTGGTTCGTACCTGTTCTATGGGCTTGGTGAACTGGGAGGCGAACTGATCCTTCCGAAAAGCATCGTCGGCTTCGGGGATTACGCCTTTTCAGGCGACACAGAGGAAACAGCTCCACATTTTACTAAAATCCGCAATCTGTTTGAATTCGGAGAGATTGCAAGGATCGAGGAGACGGGTGACACGGATGAGACGGACGATACGGACAGTATAAAGCGAGGCGGTAAACCTGATAGACATAAGCCGGCAGATACTACTGAAGACAGCCAAAAGATTGCCACGGATTCAAATGCAGAAGCAGCGTCCGTAACAGACCGTCCGTCTCAATTAACTTTTCAATCCCTGAACGGGGCAGACTCAAAGTCCCCGGATCACGATTCTTCCGGAGGCAAATCAGACAAATCGGAAGGTTCTTCCTCCAACAGCGATAAATCTGAGCATACCGGTTCCGATAGCGGCAATTCCGGCGGGAATACCTCCTCCGGTTCCGATAACGGCAATTCCGGCGGGAACACTTCCTCCGGTTCCGATAACAGCAGTTCCGGCGAACAGGATTCCTCTGTTCCCAGCGGCAGTCAATCCGGCAATGCCGAAACCGTAGTTCCCGGCCAGGACAGTTCAGGTGATTCCTCCTCTGATTCCGACAACGGCTCAAACCCCGGCGGAAGTATTCCAAGCGGCGGCGGAACCTCCGGATCCGGCGGCGCCGGGCTGCCTTTCCAGGAAGAATCGAAGGGAGATTCACAGGAAGATCCAGCCAAAGAGCCTTCCAAAGGAACAGAAGAAGAAATCGAAGAAAAACCTGAAAATCGGCCGGATGATGAAACACAGCAAGAACTGCCGGATGATGAAACACAGCAAGAACTGCCGGAAGACGAAACACAGCAAGAACTGCCGGAAGACGAAACCCGGGAGGAGCTGCCGGAAGGTGAAACACAGGAAAAGCTGCCTGAAGGTGAAACGCAGGAGGAGATGCCTGAAGGTGAAACGCAGGAGGAGATGCCTGAAGGCGAAACCGAGGTGGTTCTGCCGGAAGAGCTGGTAGAAGAACCGGAAAAGCTTTACATTATAGAAGAAATTACAGAGCAGGAAATATCCAACCCGGAAACTCTTTTCTATCAGGGCCAGTCGGGAACGGTTATCTGCTCCGATGATAACCTTACCTTTTTAGAGGCTGCCACGACTGCCGGGTATCAGCCCGCCGACGCCACTATCCTGGTCACTCTGGATGACAAACTGGAGCTGGAACTTCCGCTGACAGACGGCCTGCTCCGTCTCCCGGACTGTCCAAAAGAACTGGCCGACCCTTATGAAGAGAGCGGCCTGGTTACCTACGTATTCTCCGGTTGGACCGGAACCCGCTCCGGAAGAAAGGCGTCTCCCTCCGAAGCCGCCTCCTCTTCCGAGGCCGCTTCCCCTTCCGAGACCGTTCCCACAACCAGGGCCTCATCCCCCTCCGAGGCCGCTCCCACAACCAGGGCCGCTTCCCCCTCCGAGGCCGATTCGCCGTCCGGTGCGCACGCTCTTCCACTTCCGGCCGGGGACTGTCTTGCCGCCGGAGACTATCTGGAGGTTGGAAAAGCTGAACATTTGAATCTTTATTCTGTCTGGGAATCCTCTTCCAGATATCAGTTCAAGGTTATAACCGATTTGGAAGAAGAGACGGCAGTTTATACCCTGGCCGACAAAAAAGGCGGACGGACAATTTCCGCCCCGGACGGATATACATTTATCTTCCAATGGCAAATCGCTCCTAAAAATGACGATTCTTCCGCCTTATGGGAGGATATTGAAGGCGCCAATAAACCTGTCTTCCGCCGTGTACTGAGTCCGTCGGACAAAGGAATGCAGCTAAGGTGCAGGGTGATGGCGGTCAGGCTGTTAAGGTCGTTCTCCACGGTTGAACTGCCGACAATGTATTCCGATCCTGCCGATGTGTTGGCCGAAGTCCATACTGTTTATCTGGATTCGCAGAATGGGGATGATTCCCGTGATGGGAACACTCCGGAGACCGCTGTAAAAACCTTGGACACCGCAGCAAAAAAGCTTAAGACGGCCAACCCCGACGGAACTGTTACAACAAACCGGATTGTAATCTGCGGGACGTATACCGTTGAGGACTGCCATATACTGAAGGATTCTCCCATTTCTGTCACCGTTAAAGGATATGACGCCAATGCCACATTCCAGTGTATAAGAGAAGCAACGGACGCCAGTGATTATGCGCTGTTCCTCTATTCCGATTTTTGCTTTGAATCCATCACGCTGAGCGGCTCGCCTCTGCATATCTACGCACAGGGATATAGCCTTACCATAGGCAGGGACGTTGTCACTCCGTCTGCCTTCTACCTCTATGGCGCAGGCCGGAACCAGCTCTGCGATGGAACGGGCCGGACTATAACGGTGCTCAGCGGAAGAGTGACCAGGCTAATCGGGTATATCAGATCTTCCAGCACACTCGATGCCAAAAACAGTGAATCCGTAATCACAATAGACGGAACTGCCTGGGTGGATTCCATCGTTGCCGGAAGCGCCAGCGGCGCAATCTTGAACGGAAATGTAAAAATAAATGTCACAGGCGGAACTGTGCCTCAAATCATAGGAGGAAACCAGGGATTTCAGTCAAATCCATCCCCCTATTCGGGTACAACCGAAATTAACATCTCCGGCGGCACCGTGTCCACCGTCTACGGGGCTGGTTCCGGCAGAAACTTAAGCGTTCCAACTTATCAGGGAACCCTGAAAATTACGGTAACCGGCGGTACGGTGACCGATCTTTACGGCGCCGGTTCCGCCGCTTATGTAATCAGCAATGATACAGCCTCGGCTGTTGACATAACCGTAAGCGGCGGTACGGTAAAGAATCTGTTTGCCGCAGGCCGGGGATGGGATCCCACGAGTTCGTTCGGCTTCAGTACCGATACAGTTCCCGTCCCTCAAAAATTGAATAATCCCGCCTCCGACCTTGGAAGTCTGACCGGCAATGCCGCTATTAAGGTCACCGGTGGAACGGTCGGAAATATCTATTCCAGCGGTGAAGGCATCCAGCGCCCGGATCACAGTATCAACGATACCAGGGCAAACGCCTATTTAAAAGGAACCAGCTCCGTCTCTATAAGCGGAGGCACTGTTACGGGAAATGTTTACGGGGGCGGAAAAGGCGTCAGTGAAAACGGCTATGAGGAATGCGCCCGCATTGACGGCTCCTCAGCCGTCAATATCTCCGGCTCTGCCGTCATCCAGGGCGATGTTTACGGCGGCGGCCAATACGGTCCTGTTAACGGTTCCACTTCCGTGGGCATCACGGGCGGCACCGTGGAGGGGAACGTATTCGGCGGCGCCGTAGGCACCAGCGGCACCGTGCTTGTCACCGGCGGTTCTACGCTGAATATGACGGGCGGTCTTGTACAGGGTAATCTGTATGGTGGCAGCAAACTGAGTAATGACGGCAGCCAGCTGAGTGATGAAGAAGCAATCCCGGATTTAGTTTTTGTCAACCTTACAGGCGGCACGGTGAGAGGAAACGTATTTGGCGGCAGCTACCAGGGAACCGTAAACGGCTCCACTCATGTGCATGTGGGGCTGAATGCGTTAAAAGCATGCAGCTATTACAGCCAGCACCAGGATAAAATACCGTCTCTGGCCGCCTCGGCCCTGTCAGTTGAAGATTCGGTCTATGCAGGCGGAGACTTCGGAGGCGAACAGGTGGATTATGATGCCATAACTGTAGCCGGTACATCCCATGTCTATATCGACGGTACGGGCTATGATACAGGCGGCAGTGGCGGCACAGGCAAACCGGCGATGAATCTTGCGGGAGGTGTGTTTGGAAGCGGCTCTTCCTGCGATGCCGGCAAAACACGTATCGTTACACTATATAACTATGGCAGCGTGGTCAGGGACACAGGCAATGCGGTCACGGGAGCGACGCGCACACTCACCGCAATCCAGCGGGCAGACAGGGTGCTGCTTGTCAACTCACATATATGTCTTACCGGACGGTCGGACGTAGCCAATGCCAACCAGACGGCACTCTATTCACTGAACCGGATCGGGGATCACGGGGAATCCGGTTCACTGGGGAACCTGGGAAACGGCCTTGTTCTTCAAGATGGCAGCACTCTCGTCCTAAAATCAGCCGCCATTGAGGTTGCACGGTTTGCAAGCGTAGATGTATCCGGCGATAAGGTGTCTCTGGCTACAATTACACAAACGCCCAATACTCTGCTGCTTGACACAGGTACTATTTTCCGCATTTCCTATACCGATCCCTCATCAGGAAGCACGGTATACGGCCCTGTGGCCGGTTACGGTTATCTGCTGGCCGGAGAGTCAACAGAAGGATATGTTTACGGCCGGATCAGCCCTTCAGACAGTTCACCGGACGGAGGTTTTTCGGACGGCGAAGGGCAGGAAATCGGCTTCACCGCTGTGACGGCGGTGAGTCCTCCTTACCGCTACTGGAAAGTTCAGGGCGCTGGAGATCGGGAGGTGGTACGCTATACAATGCTCACGGCAAAAACACTTTCGGAGGATGAACCTGGTTACGGCAGCGACGGTTTTTCCGTGGCCACAGGCGTGATTGAGCTTTCTCCGGCAGACAGCGGCTCCGTCTACACGATTAAAAGTATTACCCTTCCCGTCTCCACCTCCGGTTTCACCCTGGCGGACGCGGCCAAAAACGGTGCCGGAACAAGCGGGACCTGGGTGACTTCAGAAGCCAATCAGGCGCATGGCGGCACGGCCGTTGATTTGGAAAGCCAGAAAGCGGCGATATCTAAAAACCCTTTAAGTGTATTCGGCCTTTATATGACTACCGGCACAGGGTTTATTTCCGAGGGGGCGGCAGACGGAAAAGTCCTTTCCAATGCATCTTCTTCCGGAGGCGGAACCAATTCCGTGATAGGGCAGTCCACGACCGGAGTCATCTCCGGGGACCGTGTTGTACCGCAGATTGAATTTTATCTTACCTATCATAATAATATTACCGCCAGCCGGAATCTCGGAACGGTACAGATAGTGATAGAGCGTTCTGTAGACGGGCAGATTCAGGAAACGACTGCCATGAATATTGAAATTGCCACCAGGGCGTCGTCCCTCTCCTCACTGAGCGTAGATCTCTACGCGACACAGAGCGGAAGCTACACGGGCAGTCTCTTTATCCCGGCCGGAAACAGAAGCCTTCAATTAAACGGGGTCGAAACGTCCCAGGGCGCTAATCTTGTTGCCGAAGGCGCGGACATGAAGGGCCAGAATTTTTCCCTCTCCATGCTGCCTTCAAAGAAGCAGGGATGGTTATCGTCGGGGCTGATGACAGAGCAATGTGATATGGGCAGTTTTAAAAGCCCGGTCACGATAGGCTCAACCGACAGCCGGTATGAAGCCATGATTGATTTTACCCTGAAAAATGCCCCCGGTTTTGCTCCGAAAGAAACCGAGGATGTGGTAACGCTCACGCTCAAGGACTTAAACGAATCAGATTCGGTTTTTACCGTCCTGATCCGCATACACTGGAATAAATCCGTCGTTACCAGTACCGGCGCAGGAGCCGGACGGCAATATAACGAGACTCCCACCGGAAGCAACCCCTCCATATCGGATAAGAGCGCGGTATCCGCCGCCTTTACCGTGTCCGCGGCGGATACGGGAGGACTGTGGCTGGAACTGCAGGATAAGGACGGGAGTAAGAAGAATCTGCCTGCCGGAACTAAGATGACGCTGTTGGGAAGCACGGATTTTTACCTCTATCAGGCCACAGGGACGGAGGAGGAGCAAATCATCAGGCTGACCGATTTTACCTCCATGAGCGGCCGGGGCAATCCGGCGGGAATGCTCAGCGGGACGCTCACCGTAATCCTGGACTTTGGTTTCGCATCCACGCCGCCCGAGGCCGGAGAATACAGTCTGCACCTGCGTGACAGTATGGGAGCGGACAATATGGGGGCCGTATTCACCATCGACGGCGGCAGCGCGTCTGCCGCTCTGAGCAGTATAGGAGGGGACGGACTGTCCAAAGGAACACATACTTTCGCACTACAGCTTACGGCGGGCAGTGATACACGTTTTTCCGGCGGTGCGGCCGCCGTCCTCTCTCCAGAAGACGGCAGCTCTTTCCCGGAAAATGTGAAATTTACCGTAAACGGCTCAAATTACTACCCAAGCGGAGGAAAGGTTTATATCCCTCTGAGCAAAGCGGGTACTTACGAGTTAGAAATGGACACCGGAAAAACCGCCGGCCTGTCCGAAGGCAGCCACACTTTAAACGCCCGGATTTTCCCTCTTGGTGAAAATGCCGGCGCCGTTGACACACTCGATGCCAGCGCCGCCTATTCCGTTTATCCGAATCCGTCCTACGGCCTCCACGTCTCTCTGGACTCAGGCAGCCGCGCGGCGGCGCCGGGAAGTACACTCGCCTTTAAGGTCACGTATTCCGTACAAAACACGGCTCCGTCAAACCATTCCATCGCGGTGTCTGCCGAGCGTAAGACAGACGGAACCTATACGGAACTTACTCCCGCCTGGACGGCAGGGGGCAACACAAGCCTTACGGCGGAACAGGGAGAGCAGGAAATCACAGTTACCTTGCCCGCGGCTCTTGAACCGGGTACTTACCGTCTGCGCTTCAGGCTGGGCAATCAGGAGGTTCCGTTCAACCTGATTGTGCGGCAGCTTTCAGAGGAAGAGAAAGAACTCCCTGCCTCCGGATCATAAACGCCCGCATCCAACAACGAAAAGCACGCTTCGCGAACTTTTCATTGCCACTCAATAAAAGACGGCCCGCAGGCCTTCCGCGAAATGTATCTGTCGCAGGGCCTGCAGGCCGTCTCATTTTATTCATCTGAATTACTGACCGAAATAGGCGTCGATTCCATTGGCAATTCCGGCTGCTATCAGCTCCTGATAGTCGTCCTGCGCCATCTTCTGGTCTTCCTCCGGATTGCTCATGAATCCCATCTCTACGATGGACACAGGGATGGTACACCAGTTAATGCCGCTCATGCTGTCCGTCTCCTGCACACCCCGGTTCTTAAATCCGGTGGCGGCACAGACATAGTCCGTGATCTTCTTGGAGAGGGAATAACTCTGGTCATGAAGGGATCCGTTATAAGGATTGCCCGACGTCTGGCACATGGCCAGCGTTCCATGGACACTGTTGTTATCCAGGGAATTGGCATGGACACGGACAAAGATGGAGGCCCCGCTCTTGTTGGCGATCTCCGCCCTCTCCGCATTGCTCAGATTCACATCGTTTGTCTCACGGATCATAACCACTTTATAACCGCGCTCCTCCAGAATCCTCTTAAGCTTCTTGGACACCGACAGCGTCAGTTTGTATTCCGGAAGCTTTGTGCCGATTCCCTCGGCGCCGGCCGCCACTTTGGCCTTCATCGTGGAAGAACCCGGCCCGATGGGCTCCTTATCGTTATTGCCCTTTGCCTGATGTCCCGCATCAATTGCCACAATGCGGCCGTTGCTCACGGCAGCCGAACCGTCGGCGCTGGCCGGCGCCGGCTGGTTCTCAAGAGCCATTACATTCTCCCCATTCTCTCCCGAAGGATCCTGGGCGGAGACAAATTCCGACATGACATAGCATGTAGTGTCCTTATATACGACTCTGCTCCATCCGTCGCTGTACCCGGTCCTCTTGATACTGTCGCCCGTCTTAAGCTGTGTTACAATGCCAAATTCCGTTCCGCATCCCTTCCGGAGATTGACGTGATCCTCCACTACAAATACGGTCTCGTCCACATCCGTAAACCCGTTGGCGGTCGTGCGCTCATTCTCAAGCGAGCTCATCTCCGCCACCGCGGCTCCATCGGCTTCTTTCACCGTCTGTGCATCCTGCGCGTCTCCCAGAACCAGCATCCGTTCCTGTTTTTCCTTTTCTGCCGTGTCCTGTGTATTGCCGTCATCCGTGACGCTCTCAGCCTGAACCTGCCGGCTCTCCTCCTCCGAAGCCTGAGTCTCCTGAGCCTGCAAAGTAATCGGTTCATACTTGCCGCCGCAGCCCGCCACGGAAGAAGCCATCAGAAACATACCAAGCAGTACTGCCGCCCCCCTGCATCCTGCTGTTCTTATCATAAGATAGTTCCTCCTCCGACAACGTATTCCCCATCGTAAAATACCACGGCCTGTCCCGGCGTTGCAGCTCTCTGTGGATCGTCAAATACGCACTCCAACAGATCCTCACCGATAATTCGGATCATGCAGGGTGCGCCCTTATGGCTGTAACGAATCTTGGCAGTCACTCTCATTCCTTCCCCCGGAATTCCGTCCACTGCCATCCAGTTCAGCTTACTGCAGGTAAGTCTTCTGGAAAATACGTCCTCATTGTCTCCTATTACTACTTCATTTGTCTCCGGGCGGATTGCAGTCACAAATACGGGGCGGCCCATGGCAAGATTGAGTCCCTTCCTCTGTCCGACCGTATAGTGTGTAATGCCCTGGTGACGGCCCAGTATGTTGCCGTCTTTATCTACAAAATTGCCTTCCGGTAGACGGCAATCGGTATTTTCTTCAATAAATTTTGCGTAATCGTGATCCGGAATAAAACAAATCTCCTGGCTGTCCGGCTTATTCGCAACTGTCAGCCCGATTTTCTCCGCAATTGCGCGTATCTCGTCTTTTGTATATTCACCAACCGGCATGAGCGTATGGGAAAGCTGATGCTGGGTCAGATTGTAAAGCGCGTAGGTCTGGTCCTTCGCCGCCGTCGCAGACTTGCGCAGGGCAAAGCGGCCGTTCTCCAGTTTCTCGATTCTGGCGTAATGGCCGGTGGCGATGTAATCAGCCCCGATATCCATGCTTCTCTTCAAAAGTGACTCCCATTTAACAAAACGGTTGCAGGCAATACAGGGATTGGGAGTCTTCCCCCCGATATATTCCCGCACGAAATAATCCATTACATTCTCTTTAAATTCTTTTTTAAAATTCATGACGTAGTAGGGGATCTCCAGCCGTTCCGCTACTCTTCTGGCGTCGTCCACGGCGCTCAGGCCGCAGCAGCCCCCGTTCTCTTCCTGAACTTCCGGCTCTTCATCCTGCCATATCTGCATCGTGACGCCGATTACGTCATATCCCTGTTCTTTCAAAAGCCAGGCCGCCACGGAGGAGTCTACTCCTCCGGACATGCCGACTACCACTCTTTTCTTTTCCATGTATCAGTACTCTTCTTCGACTTCTTCCTCACCGATGTCTGTCTTTGGCTTAGTCAGTCCTTCTATTTTAATGCCATGCTTCTCCGAATAATCCCAGAGTGCAGCATGGATCGCTTCTTCTGCTAACAAAGAACAGTGTACCTTAACTGGGGGCAATCCGTCAAGTGCTTCCATTACAGCTTTATTGGTAATTTGCATTGCCTCCTGTATGGATTTGCCCTTTACGAGTTCTGTCGCCATGCTGCTGGTAGCCACTGCGGCCCCGCAGCCGAACGTTTTAAATTTGACATCGCGGATGATCTGATCGTCGTCAATATCGAGGTAAATCCTCATAATATCGCCGCATTTCGCGTTACCGACAGTTCCCATTCCGCTTGCATTCTCTATCTCTCCGACATTTCTCGGATTCTGGAAATGATCCATTACCTTTTCTGAATACATGTATTTTGCTCCTTTCAGCCCGTATCTCAAATTTTATGCATGTGGCGGCGCCTGATATGTTTCTATCCGCGGTTTTGCCTGATTTATAACGGTCCGCGGATATAAAAACCTGTTACGCGTGCGCCACTGCCTGTCTCTTCATGTAGTCCTCATATAATGGAGACATGGATCTTAAACGCTCCACTATTTTTTTGATGCTCTCCACGGTAAAATCAATCTGTTCCATCGTGATCTCATCATTCAGGGTCAGACGCAGTGAACCGTGGGCAATCTCATGAGGAAGGCCGATTGCCAGAAGCACGTGTGAAGGATCCAGGGAGCCCGATGTGCAGGCGGAACCGCTGGAACCGCAGATGCCGTCCATATCCAGCATAATCAGCAGGGATTCACCCTCAATAAACTGGAATGCAAAGTTGGCATTGTTGGAAAGACGTTTTGACGGATGGCCGTTCAGACGCACGAAGGGAACCTCTTTCATCACACGCTCGATCAGGTGATCCCTGAGGGCTCTCTCCTTCTCCGTCCTCTCCTTCATCGTGGCCATGGCAATCTCAACTGCTTTGCCGAATCCCACGATTCCCGGGGTATTCTCTGTGCCTCCGCGGCGTTTTCTCTCCTGGGCTCCGCCGTGGATAAAGGCCTTTGCCTTCACTCCGGTGCGGATATACAGGAAGCCGACGCCTCTTGGGCCGTTTAATTTATGAGCGCTGGAGCTTAACATGTCGATATGGCATTCATCCACATTGATCGGAACATGGCCAAATGCCTGTACCGCATCGGTATGGAACAGAATTCCGTGTTCCTTCGCAATCTCACCAATCTCTTTGATCGGCTGGATTGTTCCAATCTCATTATTGGCAAACATAACTGAAATCAGGATCGTCCCGGGACGGATCGCTTTCTTCAGATCATCTAATTTCACAACGCCAAACTCATCCACATCCAGGTAAGTCACTTCAAAACCGCGGCTTTCCAGATATTCACAGGTGTGAATAATCGCATGGTGTTCGATTTTAGTTGTAATAATATGGTTTCCCTTTGCCTGATAGGCCTCTGCCGTAGCAATGAGCGCCCAGTTGTCCGACTCGGTACCGCCGTTGGTAAAGTAAATCTCATTCGCCTTTGCGCCAAGCGCTCCGGCAATCGTCTCCCTCGCATTGGCAATCGCCTTCTTAGGCTCTGCCGAAAAATCATATACGGAGGATGGGTTTCCGTAAAATTCCGTAAAATACGGAAGCATCGCATCTACAACCTCCGGTCTCGTCTTCGTTGTAGCTGCATTGTCCAGATAAATAATCTGTTTCATAATAAAAATCCGCCTTTCTTCTTATTTGTAGTAATAAAGGTAAAAGCTTCATCTACGCTTATTATTATATAGTAAAATCCAGAAAATACAAGTAGGAATGATT
>CATWBR010000030.1 GCA_958349075.1 uncultured Clostridium sp. | reverse complement strand
CATATCACGGATGAAATCAATGCCTTTAACGAAGGGCAGTTGATCCCATATTATCTTCAGATCAACTGCGGAGTTTACCGGGTTACCAACCGTTCCGAGGACATCATAACAATACGCGACCGGGCCAATGTGGCGCGCAAGGGAAGCAGGGAGGTGGGAGCCCATCTTCTGAACTGCATGTTCTATACGGAGATGGAGCGTCAGAAACTGCATCAGGAAATAGAGATGGAAAATACGATGGAGATCGCCATGAAAAACGGAGAGTTCCAGGTTTATTTCCAGCCCAAGGTCAGCCTGAGAACGAGAAAGACCGCCGGAGCGGAGGCTCTTGTGCGCTGGAATATCCCGGGAAAAGGAGTCGTGCCGCCCGGAGAATTTATCCCTCTGTTTGAAAGGAACGGCTTTATCGTAAAAATTGACCAGTATGTCTTTGAGAAGACGTGCGCCATGCTGCGCAGGTGGGCGGATGAGGGAAGGGAGCTGATTCCCATTTCAGTCAACCTTTCCAGAAGACATCTGGAAAACCCGGATTTTCTGAAACCCTATATTGAAATCCGGGAACGCTATGGTGTACCGGCAAAATTCCTTGAGATTGAGCTTACGGAGGCCATGGTATTTGAAAATCTGGGCCGCATCAAGGGTGCCATTGAAGAGATACACAGAGCGGGATTTGATTGTTCCATGGACGATTTCGGAAGCGGGTATTCCTCACTGAATGTATTAAAAGAAGTGCCGATGGACAGCCTGAAAATGGACCGTGGATTTTTCGTCGGAGAGAACGGGCCGAGGGGCACCGATGTCGTAAAAGCAGTTATTGGCCTGGCAAAGGGCCTTGGAATGACGGTTGTGGCCGAAGGGGTCGAGTCGGAAGATATGGTGGAGCTTCTTACCGGAGCGGGCTGCGATATGGTGCAGGGATATATTTTTGCAAAGCCGATGCCCGTCGCCGCGTTTGAGGAATATGTGGGACGTGACAGCCTCCCTTAAGCTGTAACATGGATGTCACATCTCTTTGCTATGCTGTCGGTATACCCGGCGCAGGCCGGGCAAATTGAAAAAGTGAGGAGATTTGCGGTAAATGAGGATACTGATTGCGGAAGACGATCCGGATATGCAGAAGATTCTTACGATGTATCTTAAAAAGGAAGGCTATGATGTGACGGCAGTTTCAGACGGACAAGCGGCCCTCGGTTACCTGATGGAGCACAGGACCGATTTGGCGGTCCTGGACTGGATGATGCCGAGAATGAGCGGCATTGACGTTTGCCGGGAGCTTCGGAAATATGGAATACCGGTAAAGGTACTGATGCTGACCGCGAAGAGCGGAGCCGAGGATGAGATAGCAGGACTCAGCGGGGGGGCCGACGAATATATACACAAGCCCTTTGATCCGCGCATCCTGATGCTGAGAATCAAGAAGCTGTGCGGGCTGGAGAGCGTGCTCCGGTGCGCGAAGCTCTCACTGAACCAGGAAAACATGACGGTGTCACTGGATGGAGAGACGCTGAAGCTGACAAAGAAAGAATATGAACTGCTCCGCTTCATGATGGCAAACCGTAAAGTCATACTGTCCAGAGAAAAGCTTCTGGAGCAGGTCTGGGGATTGGACTATGAGGGAGACGACCGGACGGTCGATACCCATGTCAGGAGACTCAGAAGCAAGATAGGGGAGGGGTTTATCACCACCCACGTCGGCCTCGGATACTCACTGGAGGAACCGCATGACTAAGCTTGCAAAAAAGTTTCTGTTCAGTATTTCCCTGGTTCTTCTCGCCGTAATCGGGATATCGGTGGCGGTGAACAGCCGGTTTGCGGAGCGGTATTACATTCATCAGAAAAAGGTACTGCTTGAACAAATTGCCGCCGAACTTCTGGATGGAAAGAAAGAGACGGAGGGAACCGTTGCATCACTGGAAGAAAAGTATGACGCCGTGATCGCGGTTGCGGATATCTCCGGTGATATCAATGAATTAAACGAGGAACTGAGAACCGCATTTTTGGAAAAGGGGCTTGGCCTTGCCAGATACTGGCTCTGGGATCAGGATTATGAGAGAACCCTCAGAGAAGGGCGCTTTATGCGGATATACAGACAGGAGAGGATGAATTACAGCCTGGCGGTCGAGTATGTGGATCTGGGCGGCCGGCTGGCCGGCATTGCCATTGTAATTCCCGATATGGAAGAAATTATCGCGTTAATTAACGTCTGTACGATGATAATTTTCGGTGCAGCCCTGATTGTCATCATTCTTTTATGTGCATTTCTCGTAAGGAGAATCACAATACCCCTTGCCGGGATGGAGAAATTTGCACTTGAGATAGCCGGACAGAATTACGGAAAAATAGAAATACACACCGGGGATGAACTTGAAACCGTGGCGGAGAGCATGAACCAGATGAGCGGGGCAATCTGCGAGAACCTGAGGGGGATGGAGGAGAAAAACCGCCAGATGGAGAGTCTCCTGAATAATGTCTCCCATGACCTGAAAACGCCGGTAGCCCTGATTAAAGCATATACGTCCGGGATCCGGGACGGGATGGACGACGGAACCTTTTTGGACACGATCATCAGGCAGAATGAGAGGATGGAAGATATCATAGAAAAACTTCTGTATCTGTCGAGGCTCAAATCCGGTGGGAAGGAAACGCAGACCGTCGATGTGTATGGCCTTCTGGAAGAAAAGCTGGAAGAACTCGCCATTGAAATCCGAAACAGGGGACTTACGGTCAGAACGTCAAAAGAGGGAGACGCGGCGATACAGGGTGACCGCAGCGCAGTCGGCTGCATGGTTGAAAACCTGCTTACCAATGCCGTGAAATACGCGTCCGGAACACTGATAGAGGTAAGGCTGGCCGAAAAAAACGGCTGTCTCATGTTCTCTGTGGCAAATGAAACGGAACAGGAATTTGATGATCCGAGGCAGCTTTGGGAGCCCTTTTATGTGGGGGAGGAGTCGAGAAATAAAAACATGTCGGGAACCGGGCTGGGCCTCTCGATGGTCCGTTCCATTGCAGAGAAGTACGGTTACGGGTGTACCTGCATGACGGAAAACGGGAAAATTGAATTTGTCATAACGTTTTAGGCCGGGATTCCCGGCCTTTCTTTATTTTCATAGGAAAGTTTGTCCTATGAAACAAAAATCGCTCCACGTGGACTGTACTGCGCAATCCTTCTCATTGTCACGTCCCTGTAACACCGCTCTGCTATACTATCCCCACCACGCAAAAGGAGGACAATAAATTGTACAGGAAACTAATAGGTGCGGTGATGGTATCCGCCCTTCTCATAACCGGCTGCGCCGGAAACGGGGCAGCGCAAAAGAGGATAGAAGAAAGCAGAGAAAGCGCAGAAGCGGCAGACACAGGGAGCGGCCGGAGGGTGCGCTTTGAGGTGGAGCCGGAGACATTTGCACTGGCTCTGTTTGACGGAGAAGAAAAGCTGGAAGCTTCCCTGCCCGGAGAACGGAAAAAAACGGAAATGGTGAAGGAGAGCGGGGATGGGACGGAATGGTTCTACCCGGAGCAGAAGATGAGAGTAAGGGTTTCAACGGAGACCGATTATCTGGCGGTTACATTTATCTCGGATTCGGGGGAAGATAATACCGGAAACTGGCCGGTTGCAAAGGGGGATTATTTTTACCTTCCAATGGGAGAGGGAAAGAGGGTGCCGGGAAAGGATGAGAGATGGACGGAATATCTGACGGATATGGATTTTACCGTGATGGAAAGTCTGTCCATGCCGTTTTTCGCGGTTTCACAGGGTGATAAGGCGCTGGTCTATATCATGGAAGATCCCTACCGGACGGAATTGCATTTTGAAGACTCCGACGGGCTAAAAGTGGAACTGCGCCACAGCTATCCGGAGATAGATCCGGGCAAGTCAAAACGGTTCAGAATCTATGCGACCGATAATGAGCCGGTCCGGATTGCAGGTGTCTATAAAGATTATCTCAAGGAGAAGGGCCGTTTTACCACCCTGGAGCAAAAGGCCGTACAAAACCCTAATGTCCGGAAACTGTACGGAGCACCTCACTTTTATCTCTGGTGCGGCAGGGCGGTTGAGCCGGAAGATATCGACTGGGCGGCGTTTCGCAGGTCGGCAGGGGAACCGGCAATGGCATATGTGGCTGAGTATGTGAAGGAGCTGGAAACAGGCAGTGAGTTTGAAACTGTGCTCAATGAGATACGTTCCCAGGATTATGTGAGCGGGTACCAGAAGAATGTGATCTGCCGCGGAATCACAGAGGCGGTCGCGGGCGTTGATTTTTATAACAGCGAAAAACTGCCGGAACCGGCAAAAACTGCAGGGCAGCTTTCCGGGCCGGAGGAACAAAATGAACCGGAACGGATCGCATTAAACAAGGCGGCTCTGTATGCTAATCTGCCGGGAGTATTTACGGAACCGGAAAACTGGGGATTAAAAGGCAGCGCCGGGTTAATACAGGAGATGAAGGCAGGCGGTATTAATGAGGCCTGGATTGGACTTGACAACTGGGAAAATGCCTGGCGGAATCCAAAGCTGGTTCAGGCAGCGGCTGATGCGGGGTATCTGATTGGGCCGTATGATTCTTACCATTCCATCCATGAGCCGGGAAAGGAAGAGTGGAATACGGCAGCATTCAGGGAGCCGTCGCTTTATGAGGAGGCTACGGTGGAAAACCGGGACGGTGAGAAAGTGGAGGGCTTTAATAACGTGGGAAGAAAGTTGAACCCGGCGTTAGCCCTGCCGTCCGTTAAGGACAGAACTTCATGGATTCTGGGCACCGGAATTCCGTTTAACTCATGGTTTGTGGACTGTGATGCGGCCGGGGAGCTTTACGACGATTACACGCCGTCCCGCCGGACGACGATGGAACAGGACATGGCGGCCAGGATGGAGCGCCTTGATTATATAGGGGAAGAACTGGGCATGGTGGTTGGTTCCGAGGGAGGGAATGACTATGCGGCACAGTACATTGCCTTTGCCCACGGAATCGAGCTGCCCTCCTTTTCCTGGAGGGACCAGGATATGAAGAAGAATAAGGAGAGCAGCTATTTTATCGGAAAGTATTACAGCGCTTCAGGAGGAGTCCCGGAACACTTTGGAAAGAAGATTCCGTTAAAGGAGGAGTGGAGCCACATTTTCACCGACATTGCCTTTGATGTTCCCCTGTACCGGCTTGTCTATAACAATGGGGTCATCACAACCTATCACTGGGACTGGTCCACCTTAAAAATCGAGGGGAAAGAGACGGCCAGGATGATGAGGGAAATTCTTTATAATGTGCCGCCGCTTTATCATCTGGACCTCGAAACCTGGGACAGGGAGAAAGAGACTGTCACGGCCCATGTAAAAGTCTGGTCGGAATTTGCCGGGAAAGCGGTGCGTGAAGAGATGACGGACTTTGAATATCTGTCCGAAGACGGAATGGTTCAGAGAACCGCGTTTGGTGAAGATTTAGAGGTGGCGGCCAATTTCTCAGAGGAGCCGTTTCTGTATCAGTCAACCAAGATTCCGCCAGGAAATGTCCTGATACGGTCGGGCGCTTCCGTCCAGCTTTATTGCCCGCAGGTTTACTGACCAGGGAGGAAATATTTTCAAATCATGATGATACCGTTTGCAGGGGACCTCGTTATTTAGTATAATGGTAAAAGAATAACAAAAATAGAAAAAACATTGACAAAAAGATTCAATGTCAATGAATTACCGGGACAGAGGCAATCATGAGAGCGAAAAGAGGAAAACTGACAACAAGCCTGATGTTATTATCGGCGGTACCGCTGCTGACATTCGGCTTAATTGTCATGTTGATAACGTCAAAGATAATATACAGCAGTCTGCGTGAGGAAGTGAGGTACAGTCTGGGGGTTCTTGGAACTTTTTCCTACCAGGCTTTTGAAGTATTGTACCCCGGAGATTTTGAAAAGTCCGGGACGGTTCTGTTAAAGGGCGGAAAGAGCCTGGAGGGCCGGGATGAGCTGGTGGATGATTTGAAAGAGACGGCAGGCGTGGATGCCACCCTGTTTTATGGGAAAGAGCGGTATCTGACTACGATCGTGGGCAGCGACGGTACGAGAGCCATCGGGACGGTGGCGGAGACGGCGGTTACGGATAAGGTTCTGGGAGCAGGAGAAACCTATTTTTCCGATCATGTGCTTGTAAACGGAACGCCTTATTTTGGCTACTACCAGCCAATCCGCAATTCCGATCACTCCACAGTGGGAATGATGTTTGTCGGGAAACCCCGGAGTGAGGTGATGAAGCGGATCGATACTAATATTTTCATGGTTTTCTTAGCGGCGTTCGGGATGATTGCCATAGCAATCGGAGTCTCCTATTTCTACAGCAGGAAGGTGATTGATCTGCTGAAAAAAACGGAGATGTTTCTTGGGGCCGTAGCCAAGGGAGACCTTACGGCCGGCCTGGAACCGGAAATTCTGGAACGGTCCGATGAGCTTGGGGAGATGAGCCGCTTTGCCGTTATCCTGCGGGACTCTATTGAGTCCATGGCGGGGAAGGATGCGCTGACCTGTCTCTATAACAGGAGAAGCTGTGATGTGGTTCTGAACAGCCTTGTGGAAAAGGCGGGGCGTGAGAACGGGATGTTCTCGGCTGCCATTGGAGATATCGATTATTTTAAACATATTAATGACACATACGGGCACCAGGCAGGGGATGAGGTGCTTAAGATGGTCGCGCATGCAGTCGCGGAGCATATGGAACATATCGGCTTTGCTTTCCGCTGGGGCGGCGAAGAATTTCTGATGGTATACGAGGAACTGGATCGGGAGCAGGTTTTTGCGTGTGTCGAAAAGCTGAGAGCAGTTATAGGCGGCAGCGAGATGGACTGGCATGGAGAAACAATAAAAATTACAATGACGTTCGGAATTGCGGACTACGGGGAAGCAGGGGATGCGAAAGAGCTGATACGGCTGGCCGATGCCAGGCTGTATTCGGGGAAAAGCAGCGGAAGAAACCGGACCGTTTTCTGCTGTGGGAAACCGGATGGAGAATAAGTGGATTTAATGTTAAAATCAGGATTTCTGATCGGCGGTTACAATGGATTGGGAATTCTGATTTTTTTATTTTCTTTTTCAGACTTTTCAGGAGCTATGGTCATCTAAATAGCAGGACAGAAAAGTAAGAAACTAAGAGAGGTGATAAACATGTGTGATGATGTACGCAGGGAGCTTGTTGCCTATATCACGGAAAACCAGGAAAGGCTTTACCGTTTTGCCGTCAGCCAGACGCGTGAACGGGAAGATGCAATGGATATTCTCCAGAATGCCATTGTAAAAGCGCTGGAGAATTATGCGGCCATCAGGAATCCGGAGTAAATGAAGACGTGGTTTTTCAGGGTATTGCTCAACGAATGCCACGGATATATGAGAAAGGGGAAAAGGGAAGTCGCCTTCGAACCGGAACAGGTGTACAGGATGCAGGAGAGTGAGCCGGAGCTGGAACCGTATGACGGGGATATGTACCGCCGGATACAGGAACTGCCGGAGAAAATAAAAACGGTTATTATTTTAAGATTCTATTAGGATTTTACACTGGAAGAAATCAGCCGGGCGACGGGGAGCGGGCTTGGGGCGGTAAAGTACCGTCTGTATTCGGGGCTCAGGCGTCTTGAAAAGAAGCTGAAGGAGGAAATCAGATGAGACGGAGAAAACTGGAACAGGATATAGGAAGAACGAAAAAAATCTATGAGTCGACGGAAATTCCCGAAGAGCTTGACCAGGCCGTGCGAAAGGCTCTGAGGCAGGGGACGGGAAGACAAGGTGAAAGAAAGGCGGTTCCTATGAGGAGAAGAACGCATTATGGAAGGACCGCTGCCGCTGCGGCCGCAGCCCTGATGGTATGTTTTATTACGGGTTTGAATACAAGTGAGGCGTTTGCCGCGACGGCAAAGCAGCTTCCCATTATCGGCGCCGTCTCCAGGGTTCTGACGTTCAGAAATTATGACATAGCCGACGGGGAGAAGGCGATTCATGTAGAAATACCGGAGATTCAGGAAGAGTCGGGCAATGAGACATCCGGCCGTCTGGCCGACGGTGTGAACCGTGAAATTGAAAAAATCATGGAAGAGTATAAGGCCGGCGCCGAAAAGAGGATTGCAGAGTACAAGGAGGCATTCCTGGCCACGGGAGGCACCGAAGCGGAATTTGCTGAAAAAGGAATTAAGGTGGATGCCGGCTATGAGGTGAAATACGAGACGGAAGATATCCTTTCTCTGGAGGTGACGGCAAATGAAAACTGGACCTCCGCATACGGAATCCGTTATTTCTATAATTTGGATCTGAAGAATGGAAAAAAGATTACACTGGAAGATTTATTGGGACGGGACTTTGTGAACAGGGCGAATCAGAGCATCAGGACACAGATGAAAGAACGCATGGCCCAAAACCAGAATCTCGTTTACTGGGATGGAAGCAACGGGATAGACGGGTTCAGGACGGTCGGTGAAACGACAAAGTTTTATATCGGCCGGAGCGGGAATCCGGTTATTGTATTCGATAAATATGAGATAGCGCCGGGAGCATTCGGGGCACAGGAATTTGAGATTGCAAGAGAGTGATTAAAGTGAAAAAAGGAAGCGGGAGTCTGCATTTACAGGCGGCCGCTTCCTTTTTTTGCTTTATCGGAGCGTCTTAAGATTTCTTCAGAATTACATGATATATTTTTTGAGTTTTTATCCTGTAAGATTCCGCTATAACAACGGGAGGAAAATAATGGAGACAAAAAAACCAGCAATACAGGTAAAAAATGTCAGGAAAGTATACAGGATGGGTGACGAGGAAGTGGTTGCCTTAAACAGAATCAATCTTACCATCTATAAAGGAGAAATCTGCTGTATCTTCGGCACCTCGGGTTCAGGAAAGAGCACGCTTCTGAATCAGTTGGCGGGAATGGAAAAACCGACCAGAGGGGAGGTTCTGATAAAGGGGCACTGTGTGTCCGTGATGAGTGAGGAGGAACTTGCGGCCTTAAGACAGAGACATATCGGGTTTATTTTCCAGTCCTATAACCTTCTCCCTTCCATGACGGCCATCGAGAACACGGCCATGCCCCTGATGTTCCGGGGAATGGAGAAAGAAAAGAGGGAAAAGATTGCGGAAGGACTCTTGAGGAAGGTCGGGCTTTCGCACAGGCTGCATCATTATCCCGGACAGATGTCGGGAGGGCAGCAGCAGAGGGCCGGAATCGCCAGGGCTTTTGTGACAAGGCCCCAGGTTGTTTTTGCCGATGAACCGACAGGAAACCTGGATTCAAGGACAACGGCGGACATAATGAAGATGATAACGGGATTTGCCAGGAAATATGAGCAGACCATCATACTGGTTACCCACGATCCGGGAATGTCACGGTACGCAGACCGGATTGTGACACTGGTAGACGGAAATATAATCGGAGATGAAAGGAAAAGATAGAGATGAAGGGAAAAATAGCGGCAAGACGGACGGCAGCGTGGATTCTGAGCCTGATGATAGCGCTTGGAACGTGCGGCCCGGTGAGGGCGGAGGAAACTTCCGCCCCCGCGGCAGAGGCGGCGGTGGAAGTGAATACCACGGAAGGCAGTACAGAGGAAGGGAGTACGGCGGAAAGGACTGCGGCAGAAGGGAATACGGCGGAAAGGGCTGCGGCAGAAGGGGGTACGGTGAAAGGGACCGCGGCGGTAGGAAGTACGGTATCGGGCAGTACGGATAGAGGTCCCTCTGGGAGTGAGGGAGGTGAAGCAACAGGCAATCTGACCGTGGATGGATACGAGGTATACACGGCCGGAAGCAACCAGACGTCGGTGAGCAGCATCAGGAAGGGAAAGCAGGTCAAGCTGGTTGTCTCCGTCAGGGCGGACGGACTTAAGACAGAGGAAGTGGGAAAGAAGGGTGTTTCCGTCTCTAAGCTGTCCGACAGCTTCAGAAATGCCGGTGCGGCGAAAGTGAAGGTTACCTCGGAGCGCGATGATCCGCTTGAATTCACAGTGACCATCCCGAAAACCACCTATTCGGGAAAGGGGAATACACTCCGCCTGAAGGTGAATTATAAAAAGCCGGGCATTCCGTCTGAGACGGTGGAAGCTGAGATCAGCGAGTGCGAGGAATATGAGGGGGGCAGCGATGATTCCGAGACGACGGGGCAGCCGGTGATCCGGGTAAAGCGCATAAGCCCGCAGAGTTCCATCGGGCCGGGGGATGCGTTTCCTCTGGAACTGGAGCTTGAGAACACCAGCAAAGATTCCGATATCCAGGATCTGGTGGTCAATGTGACACCAGGAAATTCTCTTTTTATCACGGATGATACTAGCTCCCAGATAGTAAGTTATATAGGAACAAAGCAAAAGAAGAAAATTACCGTGAAAATGACGGCGGGACAGGAGCTTCCCGGTCCGTCACAGTCGCTCGACGTGGAAATGAAATACAATTATTACTCGGGGGGAAACCTGACGTCCGGTTCGTTCTCACAGAAAGTGCAGATACCGGTCCGCGGCGGGATATCAGGCCAGCCGGTGATCGGGATCAGCCGTATTGGAGCGGCCGGCCCCATAAAAGCCGGGGAAGCATTCAACGTGGTGATACGACTTGAAAATACCAACAAAGATAAGGATATCCGCAATCTCTCCGCGGTCATGGAGCCGAACGACCAGATTTTCCTGCTGGATACGACCGATACAAAACAGCTTGGGGAACTGAAGGCGGGGGCGGCTATTGAAGTTCCGGTACGCCTCCAGGCAGGAAGCGAGTTAAATGGAGCCGCCTCCCAACTGCTGGGCCTGACCCTTAAGTTTGATTATGATTCAGATAAGGGAGCCACGCAGGGCAGCATTTCTGAAAAGATTGTGATACCAACGGAAGGAAAGGGCGGAAAAATGAATATCCCTACCCCGAATATCATAATCCGCAATTATTCTTACGGCGAAAAAGTAACCGCAGGCCAGGTCTTTGACCTGGAAATGGAGATGGCCAACACAAGCAGCCTGGCCGCTGCCGAGAATGTGGTCGTTTCCCTGGAAACGGGGGAGGGAATTTCTATTAATTCCTCCTCGAACACCGTTTACATACCAAAGCTGGGAGCCGGTGAAGCCAATAAGCAGACCGTCAGGGTGCAGGCCCTGTTCCAGTCAAAGCTCCAGTCGCCTAAGATTACAATCACATTCAAGTACGAATATGTGGATGGCAGGGAGAGAAAACAGTCGACATCCACGGAGACGATTGCAATTCCGGTCTACCAGCCGGACCGTTTTGAACTGAAAACACCCGTTTATTCGGAAAATTTCCGGCAGAATGAGGAGGCTACAATCTCCGTTCCCTACGTCAATAAGGGCAGGGGCCAGGTGTTTAACGTGGAGGCAAGGCTGGCGGGAGATATAAACGCCCTGGAGAAAGACCTGACTCTCGGAAATTTTGAAGCCGGTAAGAGCGGAACCATTGACTTTGTGGTGACGCCGCAGAATCAGGGGGTGTTTGAGGGAAAGATAGTCGTGACCTATGAGGATGAGGCAATGCAGGTGAAAACAGAGGAGGTGCCTTTAAGCGTCACCGTCGCAGAGGCACAGGAACAGATGACCGAGGCATTTAATGAGGAGCAGGAAGGGAAAAAAGGCCTGCCGATCATTCCTCTGGCAGCGGCAGGGACGGCTTTGCTTATCATCATTGCCGCGGCGCTCAAAGCCAGGAAGAAGGGGGCGGGAAAAGAAGAGAAAGAGGAGAAAGATATGGGGGAGGACTGGGAAGAAGACTTTTTCGGTGATGAGCCGGTGGAAGAGGCAGAAGAGGGGGATGAGCCGAAGCAATGAAAATAAAGGATCTGATCACGGTCTGCCTGCAAAACCTGAGCCGCCACAAAGCCAGGACCATGCTGACCGTACTGGGAGTAATCATAGGCTGCTGCTCCGTCGTCATAATGATATCAATAGGAATCGGGATGAAGCAGGCACAGGAGAGCGCATTGGCCCAGATGGGGGATCTGACCATCATCACGGTCTATCCGACCGGAAAGAATGCAAACAGTTCCGGTATCAATACCCAGTCAATCGGCAAGATGAAACGGTTAAAGGGGGTGGAAGCCGTCTCCCCCAAGCTCACGGCTCAAAATGTCACGGTGACACTCTATGCGGGCAAAAACAACCGGTACCGCACCACCTATGCCGAAATCGTCGGTCTTGATATAAAAGAGGCGGAAACGATGGGGTATAAGCTGACCGAGGGAAGCTTTGAACAGTGGAAACCGGGAAAAATCTTCGCAGGCCAGGATTTTGCTTACAATTTTGAAGATACGAAGCGGCCGGAGGGCAGAAATACGGTTGACATGTACGGCGGCGAATTTGATGCGGGCGGAATGCCGGTTAAGCCCGCGCCCTATTTTGAACCGATGAAGGCGGAAATAACCGCAGAGCTTTCCGACGGCGGCGAGGAAGATAAAAAGATTACAAAGAAATTCGAGACGGCCGGGATTATGAAGGAAGACTATGGCAAAGGAATGGAAACTTCCATGGGCCTTATTATGAGCCTGGGCGATTTACAGGATCTGCTGGACCAGCAGGCCAGGATAAGCGGCAGGAAGGTGAAGAGAAAGAAAGGTTATTCAAGCGCCATGGTCAAGGTAAGAGATATCAAAGACGTAGCCGGGGTGGAAAAACAGATCAAAGCGCTTGGATTCAGGACCAGTTCCATGGAGAGCATCAGAAAGCCGATGGAACGGGAGGCAAGGCAAAAACAGATGATGTTTGCCGGAATCGGAGCGGTATCACTTTTTGTCGCCGCTCTCGGCATTACTAATACCATGATTATGTCCATATCCGAGCGGACCAGGGAAATTGGGGTGATGAAGTCCCTGGGATGTTTTGTGAAGGATATCAGGAAAATTTTCCTGCTGGAGGCCGGCTGCATCGGTTTTGCGGGAGGGGTGGCCGGCGTTATCCTAAGCTACGGGGTTTCGGCCGTCATGAATCTGGCGGCAGGCCAGGCATCGTCATCGGCTTTCGCGGATATGGGAGGCGATATGATGAACCAGGCCGGAGGCCTGTCCGTGATACCCTGGTGGCTGTCCGCGTTTGCCGTTCTGTTCTCCGTCTTCATCGGAGTGGGCGCCGGTTATTACCCGGCGGCGAAAGCAGTGGAAATTCCGGCGCTGGAAGCGATAAAACACGATTAAAAGCATCGCGTTCCATTAACAGGCGGCCGGTGCTCAGGAAGTAAATTAAAAGACAAAAACAAAATACAATAGCAAACCGTATTACTGCCGCATATGATACAGAGAGCAGGCAGCGGTTTCAACCATTGCCGGGCCGCATCGAAGCGGCAGCAGACAGTGCAACAGCACATCTGCGGGACAGTTAATGTTCCGCAGGTGTGCTTTTTTGATTAACAGGAAAGCAGCCTGTTAATCAAAAACCGCTTCGCGGGGGATGCGCACTGCGCGCTGGGGAAGTATGGCCGCTAAAGCGGCCGCGCTCCGGCGCGAGAGTCTGCTGAGGCAGACTCTTTATCGATTAACAGGATACTCTCCTCTTAATGAAAACCGCTCCGTGGGGGATGCAGGCCACTGTTATATTTTATGAATCAGGAGGTTTCTATGGCAGGCACAGACAGAGAGCAGGCAGGGCTTACCTCTGCCGAAGCTGCAGCATTGCAGGAACGATTTGGAAAAAATGAACTGACAGCCGAAAAAAAAGGAAAATTTATAAAGAAAGCGGTTCACATACTAAAGGAACCGATGTTTCTTCTGCTCTTTTTTGCGGCGGTTGTATATTTCATTCTGGGAGAACCGGGGGATGGGGCGGTTATGTTTGTTTTTATCACGGCCGTCGTCGGAATTGATGTAATACAGGAATGGAAAACGGACCGCACTCTGGCCGCCCTGAAAAAAATGACCGCGCCGCGCGTAAAAGTTCTCCGGGATGAAAGGGAGCAGATCATACAGGGCGAGGAACTGGTTCCGGGAGATATTTTCTTTCTTTGTGAGGGCAACCGGGTGCCCGCCGATGCGAGGATTATTGCATGCAGTGATTTCTGCGTGGATGAATCCATGCTGACCGGCGAGTCGGAAGGAGTCTGGAAGACGGCCGCAGGCAGCGATAACGCCGGGAACGGCAGAAGTATCTGCTACGCCGGGACGCTGATTACCCAGGGAAATGCAACCTTAAGAGTAACGAAAACAGGGAACAGCACGGAATATGGCAAGATAGGTCTCGGCGTGGCATCCGCACCGGAGGAACCGACGCCGCTGCAGCGCCAGACAGCCGGGCTTGTGCGGATCTGTGCTGTGATAGCAGCGGTACTGTTTCTTCTGGCGGTGGTTTTTGCTTACATGAATCTCCCTGGAACCGGAATACAGGAGAGGCTGACACGGAGCATCCTGTCGGGCGTGACGCTTGCCATGGCCCTGATTCCTGAAGAATTTCCGGTGGTGCTCACGGTATTTCTCTCCATGGGAGCCTGGAGGCTGGCAAAAAAACATTCCCTTGTACGGCGGCTTCCGTCCGTGGAGACATTGGGGGCGGTAACCGTCCTCTGCTGCGATAAAACGGGGACTCTCACGATGAATAAAATGAGTGTGCAGGAGACCTGGGCAGTGGAAGGCGGAGGGAGAAGACTCCTTAAAACCATGGGAATGGGATGTGAGCCGGAGGCATATGATCCGATGGAGAAAGCAATGCTCGCATACTGCCGTGAAAACGGAATAGATGAGGAAGAGCTGTTTGAAGGGACTCTGGTGAAAGAGTATGCCTTTGACAACGGGAAAAAAATGATGGGCCACGTCTGGCAGCGGAACGGCCGGTTTGAGGCGGCGGTGAAGGGCTCGCCAGAGAAGGTGATTGCTCTCTGTAAAGACGGAGGAAAGAACGGCGAGGCCATGAAAGCATGCGCTTTGATGGCGGTCAGGGGGCTCCGGGTTATCGCAGTAGCCGCGGCATGCAGTGAGGACACGGGGGAAGGGGATATCCCGGAGGAACCGGAGGGCTGGGAGCTTACTCTCTGCGGCCTGATCGGTCTTTCCGATCCTCCGAGGGAAGGAATCCGGGAAGATATTAAAGTGTGCCGGAGAGCCGGAATCCGGGTCGTCATGATTACCGGCGATAACGGGGAGACGGCGGCCTCGGTGGCCGAACAGATTGGAATTGAGAGCGGAGCCGTCGTTACAGGGGATGAGCTTTCGCAGATGACGGAAGCAGAACTGTGCGAAGCAGTAAAAACGTCGTCCGTTTTCTCGAGAGTGGTTCCGGAGCATAAAATGCGGATCGTCAAGGCATTTAAAAAGAATGGCGAGGTGGTGGCCATGACGGGGGACGGCGTAAATGACGCCCCGGCTCTTAAGTATGCCGATATCGGAATTGCAATGGGGATGAGAGGAAGCGAAGTATCGAGGGAGGCGGCCGATCTGATCCTGATGGATGATAACTTTACAACGATCGTGGAAACCGTGAAGGACGGGCGGCGTATCTATGACAATATCCGTCGGGCCGTCGGCTATATTCTCACCATCCATCTGCCCATTATATTTACCTCCCTCCTTCCGCCTCTTCTTAAAACTTCCCCGGACGCCCAGATGCTGCTGCCCGTCCATATCGTGCTGCTGGAACTGATTATCGATCCGACCTGCTCCATTGTGCTTGAACGCCAGCCCGCGGAAAAGGGGATTATGGAGAGGGCGCCGGTAAATGCGCGCGGCAGGCTTCTGACGCGCCATGTGCTGGTGAAAAGCGTGCTCCAGGGACTGGCGATTTCTATGGCATCCTTTGCAGTTTATTACTGCCGGATGGGAGGCTGTCCGGAAAAAGCGGCGGCCTCCCGCTCCATGGGCCTGATGGTCATTATGATTTCAAACCTGTTTCTGGTGCTAGTCAACTGTTCGGACACGGAACCTGCATTCCGGTCCCTGATCCGGCTTTTAAAAGATCGGGGGATGCAGGCGGCATTTGCAGGAATGCTCATCATGCCTGCGGTGATCTTCTACTCGCCCGCCGGAAGCTTTCTGAAACTGGAGCCTCTCACGGTATGCCAGCTTGCCGTTTGCGTGGCCGTTTCCGCGGTTTGCGTTTTCTGGTATGAAGCGGTAAAATTCGCAGCCGGGCGCCGGTTGTTTTTATGAAAACCCAGGTCTGTGCAGTGCCTTAATATATGCTTGAATATGTTCGTTTTAATGCTATAATAATTGTATCAGGCTGTACGAATATTCAAAAACTGTAAAAAGGATGGTGCCCCCGTGAATAAGAGCGAAAGATGTCTGGCCATACTTGACATTCTGCAGAAGCAGCATAAGGTAGAGGTAAATGAACTGGCAAAGCGGTTCGGAATTTCCGAGATGACGGTGCGCAGGGATTTGAATCTACTGGCCCGGCAGTACAATATTACAAGAACCCATGGAGGGGCATTGATGGCGAATCAGCCTGTTGTCAGGATGATTTCTTTTGATGAATCCCGTATTTCCAACAAAGAGGCCAAGGAGAAGATTGCGGCAAAAGCGGCCACCCTTATAAAAAACGGACAGAGGATTTTTATCGATGCGGGATCCACGACGAGAATCATTCTGAACTATATGGACGATGAGACGCGGGCGGTGGTTGTGACCAACCATCTGAAGGTGGCGGAACACGCCCTTCAGTTCGACAATCTCTCCGTGATTATGCTGGGCGGTGAGATGATACGTATTACCAACTGCAGTTCCGGCAGCGTGGCCGAAGAGCAGATCAGGAAGTACCAGCTTGACACGGCATTTCTCGGTGCCGCCGCCATCGGAACGGACGGAAGGCTCTATGACGGTTATTCGCCGGAGGCCAGATTCAAAAGTTCTATTTTTTCCGTGGCAAAGAGGATTTATCTGCTGACGGATTCGTCTAAATTCAATACCTATGATTTAAATGAATTTGCCGCTCTCTCCCAGGTGGATGCGGTAATCACCGACGCGGGGCTCGACGAGGAAGGCATGAACCTGCTCAGAAAATATAATGTGGAAGTCATTATCGCGTGATTCCTGAACGATCGGACGATAAAACGGGTCAATAAAAGATAAGACAATATCATATCAATGTGTAGGGAATAAGAGGTTAGAAAAGCGCTGCGGGTATTTGCAGCGCTTTTCTATTTAACAGGAAAGTCCGTCCTATGAAACAAAAAACGCTCCGCCAGGATCGCACTGCCCTGCAAATACCCGGCTCTCTGGCCGCCTGCGCGCCATAAAAATTCGGTTTTTTTCTCCCAAAACCAATCATTTCCCCTGAACAAAACAAACTAAAACGAACATGAAACAAACCTGCGAATCCCTTCGAAACGCAAGCTGTTCTCTTTTGACTCGGAAAATATTTCGATATCGAACATAAAAGAACAAATTTCCGTAAAAAATCGAACGTTAACTGTACAATTATGACAAAAAAGCACGTTTAAATTTAGTCATAATTGGCATTGAAGTACAAAAACCGATGTGCTAATATGTTCGTACAATCAAATAG
>CATWBR010000029.1 GCA_958349075.1 uncultured Clostridium sp. | reverse complement strand
ATTATAAAATAATGATGTTCCCTTGACAAGGAGTTTTTTCACGGTTTTATGCCATTTTTCGTCCTGCAATTTGTATCTTTGCTGCATTCCGGAGGAAATCTGTCGAAAACAGCTCCTTATGTATGGAACGCGGCTGCAAGCTCTGCCTATACATCCCCAGCTTATACGTCCCGGCAAAGATACCGCTTTGTATAAGGACAGGCGGCTATGCATATGCCGCATAGGGTCAGTTCTTTTCCCAATCTTTCTTTCACCATGCCGCGTCCTTTACTCCTGCACGCCTCAATATCCACAAATTCATCGCGATCCCGCCCGCTGTTCCACACCTTTCCGCTGACAGCCCCCGCCGGACAGGCGTTTGTGCACACCATACAGCCTCCGCACTGCGACTCTCTGACTGCCTTTCCCTTTTCAAGGGGGGCGTCCGTAACGACCGATGTTATTCTGACTGCGGAGCCGTACTCCTTTGTCACCAGCAGCGCATTTTTCCCAATCCAGCCGATTCCGGCACAGGTGGCAACCGTCTTATGCGGCAGCCAAGTGCGGTAATTCCCAAACTCCTTTACAGAATCCACGGTCTGGGCCAGAGCCGTATATCCTCTTCCCTCCAAATATTCCTTACAGGCAATGGCCATCTCATCCAGCCTCGAATTTAGCTCATAATATGTTTTCAAATACTTCTCATTTGGCCCGTCGCTTATCGACCGTACAATCTCCTTCGGTATATTCACGGCAATAGAAACACCGGCCGGCCACTCACCGGACGTTACTTCTGTCATATCCGCATAGCCAACAAGTGCGGCTCCTTTTTGCCGCAGCATTTCTTCTAATTCCCGTCCAAGCTCACCGTTCATCCCGCTCCCCTTCCGTTTCCATCAATTTCATCAACATCCTAATATCACCAATATCCTAGACCTTCAGCTCCGCATTTTCCTGGAATCCCTCAATCGTCCGGAGTTCCTCCAAAAGCAGTTGGAGAAATTCTTTCACCAGAGGCTTCTTCTGCCTGGATTTCGGTACCATGTATCCCATTTCACCGCTGAGTCCATAGGCTGGCCGGCTGAGCAGGCCGTACGCTTCAAGCTCCGCCGGATCGATGGGCGTTCCGGCCAGAAAGCCTACACCCTGGGAGGCCAGCTTCATTCTGAGTTCCCTGGATTCCACCCGGATGACACGGTCGTTTCCTATTGCCACACGCATGTTCTCAGGGATAAAGCTCTCGATCCTGATGGAATTTCTGTATCTGATGCATGTGTATTTTGAAAGTGTCTCCGGCGTCAGTTCCTCCTGATTCATCGGATGCTCCTTTGCCGCCGTTATCATAAACGGCTGTCTGCCCAGATAGGTGTAGAGCACATCCTTTTGACGCATCTGCCCCGACAGCGTCTCTACGGTGCCGATGGGACAAAAAGCAATGGCTAAATCGGCCCTTCCCTGATACAGGGAATCGACCGCCTCGCTGATACCCTCGGCATACATGGAAAACTGTAATTTTTCCGACCCGCAGTATTTCTTGCAGAAGCTGGCAAACGCCCTCTCAATTCTCAGGCTGCTGGGCGCAATAAGACGGAAACGTCTGACTATCTCATCCTCTGAAATCCTTCCAATGGCCTCCATCTGCTCCGCCACCACAAGCGCATGGCGCAGCAACTGCCTGCCCCTGTCCGTCACCGATATTCCCCTGTTTGTCCGTTCAAATATCTGAAATCCCACCTCATTTTCCACGGTCATAATAGAATTACTCACCGTGGGCTGGGACAGGTACAGTTCTCTGGCCGCTCTGGAAATAGAGGCGGTCTCCGCCACCGTGAGAATAATTTTAAGCTGCTGAGTATTCATAACCTTCCTCCCAAACCCATGAAATACAGACTGCCTTTTTTCTCAACGGCTCTGCAATTCGATTCCCCTATAGGGGTATCAGATAGTCGTATTTCCCAAACTTTTCCCCAAATGTTATAGTGATTTTAACATAAATCCACAGGAAACGAAAGGAGGAAGTAAAGTGACTTCTCAAAGTATGCTTGAACTTCTCAAAAGTATCTGCCTCCTGTCTGCACTTTTACTGGCAGGCACCTGGCTGAGGGCCAGAGTCCCTCTGTTCCGGAAATTATTTCTGCCGGCATCGGTAATCGGAGGTTTCATCGGCCTGCTGCTCGGCCCCAGGATTCTTGGAAACTTTTCCCTGCTGCCGGTCAGTGAAGAATGGCTGGATGCCTGGACCGCACTCCCCAGCATTCTCGTTATTCCCATTTTCGCGGCAACGCCGTTGGGAATGTTTTCTTCCAAAAACGTAAAGACCGGCACTGGCTCCAATGCCGCCGTACAGCCGGCCGGAAATAACGCGAAATCAAAGCCGGTAAAAAAGGGCCTGATTACGTTGGCCGCTTTTTTTGCCACGGGAGCCGTTATCAAGGTTGTAACTTCCCTGCAGGAAGTGGTCGGCCTCGGCACCAATGTAATCTACTCCGCAGCCAGACCGGACTCCGGGCTTTATAAGACCTTCGGCTATGAACTGGCCCGCGGTTTTGCCGGAGGCCATGGCTCCGCCGGCATGGTAGGCAGTCTGCTGCAGGGTTACGGTTTTGATTACTGGGAAACGGCCCAGGGCATTACCACCACAACCGCCACCATCGGTCTGATTGCCGGTATGATCATCGGTATTATTACAATCAATGTAGCTTCCCGGAAAGGGTACACGGCGATTCTTAAAAAGCCGTCCGAAATCCCGGAATCCATGGCCCGTGGATACGATCCCGATATCAGCCGCCAGGAGTCCATGGGCCGTGAGACGATGATGAGCTCTTCCATCGACACCATCACCATACATCTGGCGGTCCTTTTTCTGGCCTGCGGTATCGGCTTTGTAATTCAGGGAATTGTTGATCCGGGTGATAATCTTCCCGTATGGTTTTTCTGTATGGCAGGCATGTATCCAGTGGACTGGATCATCTCAAAACTGGGGCTTGGATGGCTGATTGACACGAAAGTAAAGGCGCGCATCATCGGTTCCATGAGCGATTTTGCCATTGCAGCCGCCATTGCAAGCATTCCTGTTAAGACGCTCTCCGACTATGCCGGTCCTCTGCTCGCAATGGTTATCGCAGGACTCGCCGTCACCTTCATCGCAACCTTTGTCATCTTTAAATGGCTCTTTCCGACCCGCCACCCCTTTGAACATTCCATTATGATGTGGGGCCTGGAAACGGGGGTGCTCATTAACGGCATGATGCTGCTTAAAATCTGTGATCCCGAATATGAGACAACGGCCCTGGGCGACGTCAGCCTGGGAATGTCCCTGTTTAACCTGATTTCCCTGCCGCTGACGCTCATCATCTACTATGCATTAAAAAACGGGACACGAATGCAGATTTTCCTCACCGTAACGGCTGTTCTGATATTTTCCGTCATACTGCTGTTTCTGTTCCGCGGCCTGTATAAACATTCTGAAAAAATGCAGGATACTCCGGAAGAACAGACAGGGATTGTATGTAAAAATGCAAACGCGGCGGTATGAGGTGCCGGAAATGACGGTCACAAAGCTAACTGAAATGAATGACGCAATAAACAAAATCAGCACTGCAGTAAATAACTTAACAGCATCGTAAATGATTTCAACTTCCCAATAAAGGAGTAATTATAACGGCGCCACCATCAACTAATTGAGAATCAGGAGACTAATATGAATGTAAAAGAAAACGCGTGGTCGGAAATCGACCGGAAAAAAGATTGGATTTGCAGTATTTCCGATGCAATATGGGAACATCCGGAAACATCCTTTGAAGAGCATTTTGCAGCGGGCATTTTATGTCAGGCGCTGGAACAGGAAGGTTTTGAAGTAAAACGCGGGCTGGCCGGCATAGAGACTGCTTTCTCGGGCCGCTTTGGAGGCGGAGCTCCTGTAATCGGGATACTCGGGGAATACGACGCCCTCTCGGGAATGAGCCAGAAAGCAGATATTTTTCACCAGGAAGAGGTGATGCCGGGGGGAAACGGACATGGCTGCGGCCATAATCTTCTCGGCGCCGGTTCACTGGCCGCAGCCATTGCTATAAAACACTTTCTCACGGAGACTGACATTTCCGGTACCGTAATTTACTACGGCTGCCCCGGTGAAGAAGGCGGGGCCGGAAAGGCATTTATGGCGCGTGAGGGGATTTTCGATGAATTGGACTGTGCCCTGTCCTGGCATCCGGGCGATATCAATGCAGGCCCTGCCGTCAAATGCCTGGCAAACCAGGAGGTGCTCTACCGTTTCCATGGAACCAGCTCCCACGCGGCGGCTTCACCTCATCTTGGCCGCAGCGCGCTGGATGCCGTAACTCTCTTTAACACGGGAGTCCAATTTCTCAGAGAACACATTATCCCGGAGGCAAGAATCCACTATGCCGTGACAAATACGGGAGGTTTTTCTCCGAATGTCGTTCAATCCGAAGCCGAGGCCGTTTACCTGATACGCGCCCCGAAAATCAGCCAGGTAAAAGAGATTAACGCCCGCGTGGACGATGTTGCAAAGGGCGCAGCCCTGATGACCGGTACCAGTGTGGATATCCAGTTTATTAAAGCCTGTGCCGACATCGTGCCTAACAGGACCCTGTCAAGTGTCCTTGCTGCAAACCTTCAGGAAGTACCGGCCAATCAATTCACAAAGGAAGAACTGGCTTATGCGGCAGAAATACAGTCTACTCTTCCCGTAAAAGACAGTCTCATTGCAGCCGCCGAAAAGCTGGGGCCAAAAGTCCGGGCATTTGTTAAACCCTATATCGGTGAACCGATTCACTCTTTTGCCGTGCCGGATCTTCCTGTCACGGTGACACTACCGTCCTCCACGGATGTAGGGGATGTAAGCTGGCTCTGCCCAACCGGACAAATACAGGCCGCCACCATGTGCTGCGGCACCCCCGCCCATTCCTGGCAGCGCACCGCACAGGGAAAAAGCTCCATCGCGCACAAAGGACTGATTTATGCCGGAAAAGTCATGGCCGGAGGGGCAATCGACCTGTACCTCAACCCTGAAACTGTAAAAGAGGCCCGCAGAGAATGGGAGGAACAGTTAAACGGCGAACGCTATCAGCCAATCCCCAGAGAGGTAATGCCGTCCGCTGTCCGCAAATTTCAGACTGAATAGGGGTTATCCCCAAAGTTAAATCTGCAGGAGTTAAAACATACGCCGCAGAGGGAAGCATGCCCGGACAAAATCACTCTGCCCAGGCATGCTTCCCTCTGCTTCTTTCACAAATTGCTTCTTTCATAAACCGCTTCTGCCATAAACCGCTTCTGTCATAGATCGGAACTGCACATTCCCTATAGTTCCAGATATTTCTTTACATACTCTCCCGTGTAGGAAACAGGGCTCTTTGCCACCTCTTCCGGCGTTCCCTGGGCAATCACCGTACCGCCCTTGTCTCCGCCTTCCGGTCCGATATCAATCAGGTAGTCGGCCGTCTTAATCACATCCAGATTATGTTCAATAACAACAACCGTATTGCCGCCGTCCGACAGCCTGCGGAGAATCTCAATCAGTTTGTGGACATCGGCAAAATGGAGTCCTGTTGTCGGCTCATCCAGAATGTAAATCGTCTTTCCGGTACCCCTCTTGCTCAGCTCCGTAGCCAGCTTGATACGCTGAGCCTCACCGCCGGATAACTCTGTTGAGGGCTGTCCCAGACGGATATAGGAAAGTCCCACATCGTAAAGTGTCTCTATCTTACGGTAAATGGACGGAACATTCTCAAAGAATTTGAGCGCCTCCTCCACCGTCATATTCAGGACGTCGTAGATGCTCTTTCCCTTATATTTTACGTCCAGGGTCTCCCTGTTATATCTCTTGCCTCCGCAGACCTCGCACGGAACGTAAACATCGGGCAGGAAATGCATCTCAATCTTGATAATTCCGTCTCCGGTACATGCCTCACAACGGCCGCCCTTCTTATTAAAACTGAAGCGCCCCTTGTTATATCCCTTGGCCTTGGAATCGGAGGTCGATGCAAACAAATCCCTGATTAAATCAAACGCCCCCGTATAAGTCGCAGGGTTAGAACGCGGAGTACGTCCGATTGGGGACTGGTCGATAGCAATAATCTTATCGAGCTGCTCCACACCTTCTATCTTCTTATGCTTTCCCGGAATTGTGCGGGCGCGGTTCAGCTTCTTGGCCAGGGCCTTGTATAAGATCTCATTTACCAGGGAACTCTTTCCGGATCCCGACACTCCGGTCACGCAGGTCATTACACCCAGCGGGAAGGATACATCGATATTCTTCAGGTTATTCTCGGCGGCTCCCTTTACGGTCAGCCAGCCCGTCGGCGTTCTCCGCTCGCCGGGAACCGGAATCTTCTCCCGGCCGCTCAAATAGGCTCCCGTGATAGAATCCTTACATGCCATAATTTCATCCGCCGTACCGACAGCAACCACGTTTCCGCCATGCTCTCCGGCGCCCGGTCCGATATCTACGATACAGTCGGCCGCGCGCATCGTATCTTCATCATGCTCCACCACGAGCACAGAATTGCCCAGGTCGCGCAGATGGAGAAGCGTCTGCAAAAGCTTGTCATTATCCCTCTGATGGAGGCCGATACTCGGCTCATCGAGAATATAGGCCACGCCGACCAGACCGGAACCAATCTGGGTGGCAAGACGGATACGCTGGGCCTCGCCTCCTGAAAGTGTTCCCGTAGCACGGGCCAGTGACAGATAATCAAGTCCGACGTTAATCAGGAAGGACACTCTTGCCTTAATTTCCTTGAGAATCGGAGCGCCGATTGTCTCCTGCATCGTCGTAAGCTGAAGCTCATCCAGGAACTCACGGTACTTCACGATGGACATGTTGGTTGCCTCGTAAATATTGCAGCCTCCCACCGTTACAGCCAGCGCTTCCTGCTTCAGACGCTGTCCGCGGCAGGTCGGGCACGGAGTGATTCTCATAAAGGTCTCATATTCCGCCTTCATCGAATCGGAGAATGTCTCCCTGTACTTCTTATTCATATTCTGAATCAGGCCCTCGAAGGCGATGTCATAAATTCCTTCGCCCCTCTGTCCTCTGTAGCGCACCTTTACAATCTTTCCGTCGGTTCCCTTAAGCAGGATATCGTGCACTTCCTTCGGGTACTCCTCAAAGGGTGTATCCAGGCTGAAGTGGTACTCCTCCGCCAGCGCCTCCAGAATTGCTCCGGTAAAGCTGCCCTTGTCACAGCAGGACTGCCAGCCCATCGCCACAATGGCCCCCTGTTTAATGCTGAGGCTCTTGTCCGGTATCATCAGATCCTCGTCAAACTCCATCTTATATCCCAAACCATAACAGTCGGGGCAGGCTCCGAAGGGGTTATTAAAGGAAAAGCTCCTCGGTTCCACTTCGTCCACGCTGATTCCGCAGTCCGGGCAGGAAAAACTCTGGCTGAACATAATCGGCTCCTGTCCAAATACATCCACCATCATCAGTCCCCCGGTCAGCCCCATAACGGTGTCGATGGAATCGGAAAGGCGTTTCTCAATTCCCTCCTTTACCACAAGACGGTCCACTACGATCTCAATATTATGTTTAATATTCTTCTCCAGAGCAATTGATTCCGTCAGTTCATAGAGATTGCCGTCAATCCTGACACGGACATAACCGCTCTTCTTCGCCTGTTCCAGCACCTTCTCATGACGGCCTTTGCGTCCCCTTACAACAGGCGCCAGAAGCTGTATCCTCGTCTTCTCGGGCAGATCAAGGATCTGGTCTACCATCTGATCCACGGTCTGCTTCTTAATCTCACGGCCGCACTTCGGACAGTGGGGAATCCCGATTCTCGCATAGAGGAGACGCATATAATCATAAATCTCCGTGACCGTCCCGACCGTGGAACGCGGGTTTCTGTTCGTGGACTTCTGATCAATGGAAATAGCCGGGGAAAGCCCCTCTATGCTCTCCACATCCGGTTTCTCCATCTGTCCAAGGAACTGCCTCGCATAAGAAGACAGGGATTCCATATATCTTCTCTGGCCTTCCGCGTAGATCGTGTCGAAAGCCAGCGATGATTTACCCGAGCCTGACAGACCGGTCAGGACGACCAGCTCATTTCTCGGAATATCAAGTGAAACATTCTTCAGATTGTGCTCATTGGCACCACGTATTTTAATATACTGCTTCGCCATTATTCAAACTCCTGTGTATACAAGCATCATTGAATTCCTGCTGCTTATTATTCTGTCTTAAATATGTTACTGTTCGCTCACTGCGAAAAACGCTATGCGGCGAACAATAGCTTAAGTATCCTCAATCGGCCCCGTATCAATTTAGCTTTTTGTATGGTTTCTGTCTATCTGTAGCTATCCCAGTATAGCATATTCCGATATGTTTTGCAAACATTTGTTCGGCATAAATTTCCATATTTTTTTGGGTTTTATGGGAAATATTGTGGGTGGAAAGGGGAACCCCCGGAAAGCAGAAAAGGAACGCATTTTCACGCGCTCCTCATTTCTGTTCCTATTTCTTTCTGTTCATTCATTACTTCTGTTCATTCATCATTTCCGATACTTTTTCTGATATTTTTTCTGTCTGTTTTCTCTTTTCTGAGTTCCCTTTTTTTACGTACGCTATCTCTCTTCCCTGAAGTAATTCATACCCAGATGTGCCGGGATATGGCCTCCCTTGCTCTTCCTCATGGAGGAGATAACAAGCACGAGCGCCGTAATCAGGAACGGCAGTGCGTCGAAAAATGCCGTTGGGATTGCATAGGTATTCTTTGGAACATAATACTTCAGAACCCTGAGCGCACCGAAAATGAAAGAACCGTAGATAACATTGACCGGTTTCCAGGAGGCGAAGATTACAAGGGCCACGGAAATCCACCCAAGGCCGCCCACGCTGTCCCTCAGCCACACGCCGCTGTTGATAATCATGGAACAGTAAGCGCCGCCGATTCCGCAGATAGCGCCAGAAAGCAGAATGTTGATATAACGCCATTTTGTAACCTCAATTCCGGCCGCATCGGCTGCTCCGGGATTCTCACCGATTGCCTGCACGTTCAGTCCCATCTGGGTTTTGTACAGGTAGATGCTGGCCGCTATTGCAATGATCAGTCCCAGGTAGACAAACGGATTGTAGGAAAACAAAAGCTCACCGAGCACCGGGATGTCACTCAGCCCCGGAATATGGATATTTCTCATCTGGGATGTGATTGTATCCGGAAGCTTTAATGTGCCTCCATCGGAACGTTCCAGCATAAACACACCGATAAAGTTGGAAAGTCCGACTCCGAAAATCGTCATTGTAAGACCCGTTACGTTCTGGTTTGCCATAAACGTGACGGTCAGCACCCCGTAAATCAGGGCGCCCAGCATTCCTGCCGCTGCCGAAGCCACGACCGCAACAAGAAAATTATCCGTAATATATCCGGCCATAAATCCTGCACAGGCTCCGAGGGACATCATCCCCTCCACGCCAAGGTTCAGATGGCCCACTTTTTCGCTCAGAATCTCGCCCACCGTGCCGAAGAGAAACGGCGTTCCCGCAAGTACTGCCGCTACTAGAAATTTAATTACGATATCACCACTCATGCCCTGGCGCCTCCTTTCCCCCGCAAAACAAATTTATACCGTATAAATATTTCACATCCCAAAATAAAGAACAGGATTACTCCCTGAAGGACATCCGCACTGTCGGAGGACAGTCCGAAGGAGGACTGAACCACGCTGCTTCCTTTTTCCAGAATACTGAACAGGATTGTTACAATGAGAATTGCCGGCGGATTGAGCTGTGCCAGCCATGCCACGATGATTGCCGTAAATCCGACGCCTCCGGCCACCGCAGTCGTCAGTGTCACGTCGGAACCGGCCGCCTGGACCATTCCTCCGATACCGCACACTGCGCCGGAAAGGAACATCGTGCGAAGAACAACTTTTTTCACATTCATTCCCGCATACCGCGCCGTCTCCTGGCTCTCTCCCACAACACCTATCTCGTACCCCTGTTTGGAATACTTCATATAAATAAGTACCAGCACAACCAGGGCCAGCGCGATGATCCATCCGAACTGGATTCCGAACACCTTATCAAGAGCCGCGTTCTTATCAAATCTGGCTATCTTCGCATACCCTTGAGAACCTGGATCACGCCATGGCCCCTCTCTCAGGAACACAATGATATTCAGGGCGATATAGTTTAACATCAGAGTAAATAAAGTCTCATTCGTATCGTATTTCGTCTTGAACCATGCCGGGATCAGTCCCCACAGGCCGCCTCCCACGGCTCCTGCGATGAACATGACGATTACCAGCACCCAATGATTCCATCCCGAATGGAACAGGGCAAAATAGGAGGCACAGATACCGCCCGCGATAATCTGGCCCTCCGCGCCAATATTCCAGAATTTCATCTTGAATGCCAGCGTTACGCCAAGCGATGCAATCAGCAGCGGTATCGCAATCTTTACCGTAGCCTGGATTGCCATCTGGCTCCGGAGCGCCCCGGTAATAATTGTTTTATAAATGACAAATGGATTCTGTCCGATTATCAGAATAAAAAGCCCACCGGCCACAAGCGCCAGCAGAATCGCTTCCAGACGCAGGATAAATGTCTCCCTGCTGCCCAGCTCCGCTTTTTTCACTACACGGATTAACGGCTCTTTCATGCTTTCTCCTCCTCTTCCGTCCCTTTCAGGGCCTCGGCCGCCTCAGTGCCTGTCATCATCAGTCCAATCTGTTCCTTTGTCACGTGTTTGGCATCGACAACTCCCGTTACCTGGCCGTGGCAGAGTACCATGATCCGATCCGACAGCTCTAAGAGTACGTCCAGATCTTCACCGATATAAATGACGGCTACGCCCTTTTTCTTCTGTTCATTTAATAAATCATAGATCGTATAGGATGAATTAATATCAAGTCCCCGCACCGGATAGGCCGTAATCAGCACCTGCGGGCTGGACTCGATCTCACGTCCGAGAAGCACCTTCTGGACATTGCCTCCCGACATCAGCCGGACCGGCGTATCCACGCCCGGAGTTACGATTCCCAGCTTATCCACCAGCTTCTGAGCCAGCTCCCTGGCCGGTTTGCGCTCCACAAAAGGCCCTTTTCCATCCGTATAGGACTTTAACAGCATGTTGTCCACCATGCCCATGGAAGCTACCAGCCCCATACCCAGCCTGTCTTCCGGGACAAAGCTCATGCTGATTCCCAATTTAATAATCTCTGCCGGTGTCTTCCCGACAATGTTCTCCTTATGATAGAGGATTGCTCCCTGTTTTGCCGCCATCAGGCCGGTCAGCGTCTCGCAGAGTTCTTTCTGCCCGCTGCCAGCTACTCCGGCCACGCCCAGGATTTCTCCTGTTTTAATCTCAAAGGACACATCGTCAAGAGCCATGGAGCCGTCGCTCTTGTCCACAGTCAGATCCACGACTTTCAGAATCGGCTCCCGTTTTTCCATCTCCGGACGCTCAATATTTAAGCTCACCGGACGGCCGACCATCAGCTCCGTCAGCTTCTTTTCATTGCACTCAGCCGTATTGACCGTTTCAATACTCTGCCCTTTTCTCAGGATCGTCACCCGGTCGCTGATGGAAAGTACTTCATGGAGTTTGTGTGTGATAATGATAATTGCGCAGCCCTGCTCCTTCATCTTGCGGAGAATCGCAAATAATTTGTCCGTCTCCTGCGGGGTCAATACCGCCGTCGGCTCGTCCAGAATCAGGATCTGAGCGCCTCTATATAATACCTTTAAAATTTCCACCGTCTGTTTCTCGCTGACAGACATATCGAAAATTTTCTTTTCTGGTTCAATTTCGAGTCCAAAAGACCGGCTGATCTGCTCAATCTTTTCTTTTAAAGCTTTTCTTCCCAGCCGTTTTCCGCTGGTCCCAAGTACAATGTTATCCATTGCGCTGAATACATCCACCAGTTTAAAATGCTGATGAATCATTCCAATCCCCAAATTTCTGGAATCTACAGGCGAATTGATCGCCACTTCTTTTCCGCCCACCAATATTGATCCGGAGTCCGGATGATAGATGCCGGAAATCATATTCATAAGTGTTGTCTTACCGGAACCATTCTCCCCCAGGAGAGCCATGATTTCTCCATACTTCACCGACAGGTCGATCTTATCATTGGCGACCACACTTCCGAATACTTTTGTAATCTGTCTGCACTCAATGGCATACTGCTCTGTCATATCTTCACCTCGTGATTCGTCGGCGTCAAAAAGGGATGCCGTAAAATGAGAATTTATGTCATTCACCATTTTTAAGCATCCCTCATCTCTCAGCCTGTCTTAGTGGTATTTATTGAAACATTATTTGTAACTTTGAAGCTGTTAAACCGTTACAATTATTTCTCTACAACATTCTTGAAATACCAGTGGATGTTTCCTGTAATATCAGCGTCTGACATATGCTGGCCCTCTGTGCCTACGGTTGTTCCGTCGTTGCACTCGATTACGCCGTCAAATACATCCCATTCGCCGGAAACCATCTTAGCTTTTGCTTCTTCGATCTTCTCTGCTGTGCCCTCTGCACAAAGATCAGATAATGGAGCCAGGTCTACAAGGCCTTCTTTTAAGCCTCCGAAATAGTTCTCGCCAGTCCATGTTCCGTCAGCAAGGCTCTGAACTGCTGTCGTATAGTATGCGCCCCAATCCCAAACGGTGGAAGTAAGAACTGCCTTAGGAGCATCTTTGCTCATATCGGAGTTATAGCCAACGCCGAATACGCCGTTTTCCTCAGCAGCAAGCTGTGGGTTTGGTGTATCGCAGTGCTGTCCGATTACGTCACAGCCTTCGTTGATTAAAGCAACTGCCGCCTGCTTCTCGCCTTCCGGATCATACCAGCTGTTCGTTGTTTTGATGTAAACGGTTGCGTCGGGATTTACAGAGTAAACGCCCATTGCAAATGCGTTGCATCCGCCTGTAACCTCTGCATTATCCTTACCCCAGGCACCGACGTAGCCAATCTTGTTGGACTCTGTCTTAAGGCCTGCTGCAATACCGGATAAGTATCTGGACTGGTAAATTCTTCCGAAGTAGTTATTGAAATTAACGCCGTTGGATTTATATCCTGTACCGTGTGAGAATACAACTTCCGGGAACTCTTCTGCAAGAGCTTCACATGCATCCATGTATCCCCAGCTTGTGGCGAAGATAATCTGGCATCCCTCTTCCACGCACTCTCTCATGGCTGTCTCAATTGCAGTCTGGTCATCATCAGCTACATTGTTCTTACGGATAATCTGGCTGTCATCCAGGCCTACCGCCTTCTGCATCGCAACGATACCAAGATCATGTGCATAAGAGTAACCGGAACCGTCTGCCGGGTTTCCAATATGGATTACGCCAACCTTCAGATCTTCTTTTGCGACTGCCGGCATAACTCCCTCTGCTGTCTTTGCACCTTCTGTCTCTTCTCCTGCTTCTGCAGTCTCTCCGGCTGCTTCAGATGCAGCCGCTTTGGTCTGTGCAGCGCTTGTCTCTTTACCGGATGAAGATGAACATCCTGTACAGAGAGAAAGTGCCATGGCTGCGGACAGTACCACGCTTAATACTTTTTTCATTTTCTTTCCTCCTCATTTAAGATAAATGAATGTCAATACGGAACAATTATTACATTTTCTTGTAAAATTTGCAAGGGATTTCAAAGAAATTATCGAAATTACCGTAACAGTTCAGCCATGATGCGTTCCGAGAGGTATTTTCGACTGTTTTTGGCAAAAATCCCGGGTTATGCAGCGCGAAACGGCAAAAAGGGGAGGCCGCTTTCCGGCAGAGATATGGACTAACCGGAGCGGCCTCTATATGGCTCAAAATATGATAATTTTCGACAGGTTTTACCTAAGAAAGAATCCTGCATGCGGCGGGCCGCTTTAGCGGTATCATTCCCATCCGGCGCCGTCA
This sequence comes from uncultured Clostridium sp., assembly GCA_958349075.1. Lineage (GTDB taxonomy): Bacteria > Bacillota > Clostridia > Lachnospirales > Lachnospiraceae > Otoolea. Next base: position 3,951 of record CATWBR010000029.1, on the reverse strand, counting down.
GCGCTGCGATTTCCCGGGATGCCCAATCTTGCACAGCTTTAAAAATTCTTCCATTGCTTTTGTTGTATACCGCCCTCTTTTGCGGGTCATAAATATTTCCCTGCGCGCCAATGGATCGCCTATTTTATAATAGACCAGCGCATCGGTATCCGACACAAGGCTAAGCAGGCTGCTTCTGATAAACGCAATGCCGGAACCGGATTTTGCCACATAAAAAGACGTCATGATCTGATCCAGGTACAGTTCAACTTTTGGCTCAAAACAGGCATTACGGCAAATTTCCCTGCTCCGCATACAGATATCGTTTTCCTCTTTCAACAGAATGAAAGGGCATTCCTTAAATACCTGCATCGGCACGGCCTCTATTGCATCCCCGATGAACGCCCCATCCCTGGCCTGCGCAAATGTCATCTGATAGGACTTCAGTTTCTTATTTACTTCTAATTCCGCAGGAACCGCCAGAATAATTTCTTCATAACCATACAGATACCGTTCAACTTCATCATCCGCCGGAATTGCAGTCTCCAGCAGAAGGTCAATGGAATCATTCAGCAGCCCCGCCCTCAGTTCCTTGATATTCCCCTCATGAATCTCCACCGAAACGCCTGGATACTTATTCTTAAAACGTTTCAGAAGCCCGGCCAGCAGGTAAGCACAGAAAAAAGAGGAACTTCCGACAGACAAATGGCCGGTCTTCATATCCGCCGTATCCTTAAAGTAGGCATCCATATTTTTCTCCAGCCGCATAAACTGCTCCGCGCATCTGATATAGTACTCCCCTTCTTTTGTCACCGTAAGAGGGATAGTACTTCTGTCAAATATCTGGCAGCCGATTTTTGCCTCTGCTTTTCTCACCATCGCGCTGACCGCCGACTGGCTTACAAACAACTTCTGTGCCGCCTTGGAAAAACTCTTTTCCTGATAAACTACGTAAACATATTCCATCTCAACCGTCATATTATATTCCCCCCTGCTGAAATCACCTGCCTTTAACAGCTTTAGACATCAGCGATAACCTGCACGCTCCGCGCACAGGTCACCGCCCCGTTCAAAGGGCAAAACCCTGAAAAATGGATTTGCCCTTTGGCATATTCTGAACTTACCACTCCAACTTACCTTTTGCAAAGTGTTTATAAAGATTTCCCGCAATCGCCCGATGTAACTCATCTTCGAGCAGTTTTGCTGTTTTCAGCGTTTCAAAATCCAGATTATCTGCAAATGCCGTCAGCAGCTCCCTCGCCTTCTCCGGCTCCGTCTCATAACAGGCTGATGCCCTGTCCTCCACAATATCCTTCATCGCAAACGCTTTTTGTTCCAGTTTTCCCCATGCTTTTGTAATTGCCGGGGCATAGCGGCAGAAGTCCGTCATAGCCAGGTTTGTCAGTTTTCTTAGCTGCCAAAAGGCTGAAGTATCGCTATAGACGTCTCCCCCCTCCCGGAAAGCAGGCACAATATCCGTAATGCCGAAATGGTGCGGAAGGTAAGGCGCCGTGAGTGGGGACCCCAGGCAGCTCCATAAAACTCCGCCCAGCTCTGCAGGCACTCCCCGGTGCAGTTCCACTACAGCCGAGTGTATACAATGCGGCACGCCAATCGGCCGCACATCACTGTTGACGCCTGTCTCCGAAAACGCACAGAAACCGTTATCATTATTATAATCCCGAAGCAGCCGCATAATCATCTCCGTCGTGATAGGCTCGGACGGTTTCATAAACGTAGGATATTCTTCCTGATCCGATCCTAAGTCCCCGGAAGAGAGCAAATTAATCGCCCTCCAGACCCGCCTGGAATTGTAATAGTAGGTACTGGGATCCTCAAGGAATTTCCGGCCAAATGCCTTGGCCCAGTTAAACGGACCCGAAGCGGGATCCCAAAGTCCTTTTGAAATTACAAACTCCCTTAATCCCTCGGAATACAGTACGTTCTCTGTATCATCCCAGTCTATTTCATTGATCCGGTAACCGTTGGACTGAATCAGGTAACAGTCGTCAGGGACTCTGACCGCGAGCCAGGTGGAACCGCCGCCGCCCTCGATATACCATGCTTCCTCCGTATCAAACACGCCTACGGCACATGGAAAACGGTTTCCATACTCTGTATAGTAACGGCCTATCCGCTCTACGCATTCTCTTGCAGTCCTGCTTTGTGTCAGCGCCACAAAGCGTACACCGCCTGCCACGCCATTTTCTACTATGGGATCCGCGGCGGCTGCGCGATCGTTGCGATCCATTGCCAGATTTTCCCCACCCATGAGACAGACGTTGTGCTCATTGATAGCTATCGTATCTCCGGCCAGATTTCCACGGAATGTTTTTAACAGGATACAGTGATCCGTTTCCCGCGTTTGAGGGATAACCGGACCCGTAGGCAGTTTCACCGAAGCTCCCGGCTCATGAATCATATGAGGAACTATTTCCAGGGAAGCCGCCTCATATCCAAACAGATCGTCATTATGTCCCCCCAGCATTGTTCCGTTCTTAAATGCATCTTTACCGCCAATCAGCATAAAACACATATATTATTCTCCTTCCACAAATTATCCAAACAGGCTAGCCATTACAAAGCACACAGCCAATGTGGCTGCCGTTACCATCCAGCCATGTTTTACCTGAGATTTCATATCACTGGAGCGCGCCGTACCGGTTGCCGCAACCATATCAAGGCCGGGATAGGCAAATGATGTCATCTGTGAACCAATCAAAATTACGATTGCCCAGACATACATGCTGAGGCCGGTTGCATCAACCAGTGGGCGGAACACCGTATTAAGCATTACCGCCTGCGCTACGGCGGCGCCCTGAATACCAAACGTACCAATCAAAGAGGCGAGCATTGCCAATCCAACTTTCCCTCCGCTCTCCACTAAAGGTGAACCGATTTCCACAAGCGCATCAAACGCTCCGCTCTTGGAAATAAAATTCAGGAACGGATCCATCAGAATAAACAGCATAAAGATCCAGAAATACTGCGCACATCCCTTCATAAACAAATCAATTGTTTTGTCAATTTTAAAACGGGCGCCAAATCCGGTTGCCAGCACGGCCACCGTTATAACGGTAATCGCATGGGCAACTCCCAGTTTAAACATAATACCATAGCCCACAATAAGCGCCATTGCCACACCGAAGAACAGAGTTGCTCTTTTTGCCTCAGGCGAAGCCTTGTAAGCATCCACCGACAGAGCGGTTCCCTCCGGATAGTCACAAATGCCTGCCGTTGCCTTTTGCACCCGCTTTGCATTAAAATAGGTAATCAGCCACATCGGGATACACACCGGTAAGCTGGCATAGAGCAAAACCTGCGGGTAAGCCAGTCCAGTCACTTCCATAATCGTAACCATGGGCGGAGAAAACGGACTGATGAAAAGGCCGGTCACGCCCGCGGTCTGCATGATAATCGCCAATGTACTGGGAGTCATTCCCACAGAGGCAACCAGGGGGATAAGAATCGGCGCAATGACCGCGTTACCGCCTGTCAGTGTGCTCAGAACAAGAACCATAAACATCGACGCAAGCATGGATGCTATGATTGCCCTGCCGATTGAATTGATACCGATTTTCCGTACCATCAGGTGTACAAGATTTTCCGCAACTCCGGATTCCTTCAAAATCAACCCCAGTCCGGAACCAATCATGATGATAAAACCGACCTGACCGAGGAAAGAGCCCAGTGAAGTTGTTAAAACAGCCCCAAATTCAAGAAGGTTTGTCTTTGTAAGGACCGCTCCGATCGCAAGGCAAATAGTAACATTAACCAGAGGATGGATCTTTGGACGGAAGGCCAAAATTATGTAAACAATCAATGGAGTCAAACCCAAAATAGGAGGTAAATTAAAAATCATCATATAAATCCCCTTTCTTAATTCAAATAGAATTAATTCATATCATATAGTATTATTCCATGTAAACAAGCGCTACGCTTCCCCTACCGTTCTTTGTATAAAATGCTTCC
>CATWBR010000028.1 GCA_958349075.1 uncultured Clostridium sp. | reverse complement strand
ACCTTATGCTCATCATAAATCCGGCAGGAAACAGATGTGACATTGTTGCCAATTATTTGCCAATTGACAGAAGAGTTCAAAGATAATTGTCAATATTACCCGCCACTGCGAAAATAAAACCGGTAACAGGCTTTGATTTCTATGAGTTTGCAGGGCCATAGCTTTTTTGGCATGCAAATTGCTTATATATAAAATGATTCAGTAATAATTCTTTATGAGCTGTAAGGAAGTGAATATACGGCTTTGGGAGAAAGAAGGAGGAGCGGAAAGATGAAGCTTGAATTAGGAATTATTCCAATCAGGGATATCCGGTTCGGATCCGAATCCAAGGTAGAGGGCGGCACAGTTACTGTGAATAAAGAGGAACTGACGGCAGTTCTGCTGGAGGACGGCAGCTTAGAGTCGGTGGAGCTGGAAGTTGCACATCCGGGAGACAGTATCCGTATCATGCCGGTAAAGGATGTGATTGAACCGAGGGTAAAAACAAGCGGGGACGGAGAATTATTCCCGGGGGTTATTTCCAAAGTAGCGACAGTGGGGAGCGGCAGGACCAATGTGCTGCGTGGCTGCGGCGTTGTCACAGCCGGTAAGATTGTAGGGTTCCAGGAGGGGATTATCGACATGACCGGAACGGGGGCGCAGTATACTCCGTTTTCACAGCTTCATAATCTGGTGGTTGTCTGTGAACCGATCGAAGAGCTTGAAAAGCATGCCCACGAAAAAGCGGTGCGCATGGCTGGTTTAAAAGCGGCTGATTACATAGGAAAGCTGGCAAAAGATATTACGGCTGAAACAGTGGAGACGTATGAGACACCGTCCGTAAAGGAGGGGATCAGGCTGTATCCCGAACTTCCGAGGGTGGCCTATGTGCTGATGCTCCAGAGCCAGGGTCTCATGCACGACACCTATGTGTACGGTGTGGACATGAAACAGTCCCTTCCGACTATCCTCTGCCCGACAGAGACGATGGACGGAGCGATATTAAGCGGCAACTGCGTGTCTGCCTGCGATAAGAACACCACATATCACCACCTGAATAATCCGGTTATCAAGCACTTATTCGAGGAACACGGAAAGACGCTTAATTTTGTGGGGGTGATTATCACGAATGAGAATGTATATCTGGCCGATAAGATGCGCTCTTCGGACGCCACGGCAAAATTATGCGAGTGGCTGGGCGTGGATGGGGCCATTGTTTCTCAGGAAGGTTTCGGAAACCCGGACACCGACCTCATCATGAACTGCAAAAAGATCGAGGCGAAGGGCATCAAGACCGTTATCATCACCGATGAATATGCCGGCCGCGATGGGGCATCCCAGTCTCTGGCGGACGCGGATGCGGCGGCGGATGCCGTGGTAACCGGAGGCAATGCCAATATGCTTATTACGCTCCCGCCGATGGACAAGGTGATTGGCTATCCGGAAGTGGCGGATATTATTGCCGGGGGATTTGACGGCAGCCTGAAAGCAGACGGCTCCATTGAAGCAGAGCTTCAGGTGATTACAGGAGCGACCAACGAGATGGGGTTCAACCGTTTGAGCGCCCGGTAATCATAAAACAGCGCAATGCGCTTTCAAACCGGAATGATTGAAAGGAATGAATAAAATGGCAAAATTAAAGTTTGTACATTATATAAATCAGTTCTTCGCAAACATCGGAGGCGAAGAAAAAGCGGATTATCCGCCTGAGATGAGAGACGGTAAGGTGGGGCCGGGGCTGGCCTTTGCCCAGGCCTTTGGCGATGAGGCGGAGATTGTGGCTACCATAATCTGCGGTGACTCCTATTTTAATGAAAATGTGGATACTGCGACAGAAACTATTTTAGGCATGATCAGGGGAAAAAATCCGGATGGGGTGATCTGCGGTCCGGCGTTTAATGCGGGACGCTATGGCGTGGCATGCGGCACAGTCGCGGCGGCAGTAAAAGAACAGATGGGAATCCCTGTAGTGACAGGGATGTATAAAGAGAATCCGGGCGCGGATATGTTTAAAACAAAAGTCTACATCTGCGAGACCAAGAACAGCGCGGCAGGAATGCGCGGGGCCGTAAAGGTGATGGCTCCCTTAGCGCTTAAGCTGGTAAAAAAAGAAGCTGTCGGTTCGTCGAAAGAAGAGGGTTATATGCCTAACGGCATCCGTGTCAACTTCTTTGAGGAAAAGACGGGTGCAGGCCGGGCAGTCGATATGCTGGTAAACAAATTAAACGGAAAAGAATACGTGACGGAATATCCGATGCCGAGCTTTGACCGGGTAGAGCCGGGGCCGGCAATAAAGAATATGGTTAATGCAAGAATCGCCCTTGTCACATCCGGCGGTATCGTGCCGAAGGGGAACCCGGACCATATCGAATCCTCCAGCGCCTCCAAATACGGCATGTACGATATCGAGGAGGTAACGGACCTGACGGAAGAGACCTATGAGACGGCCCATGGCGGCTATGATCCGTCCTATGCGAACCGGGATGCAGACCGCGTCCTGCCGGTGGATATTATCCGTGAATTTTTAAAGGAAGGAAAAATCGGGAGCCTTCACAAATATTTCTATACGACGGTCGGCAATGGAACGAGTGTGGCCAACGCGACGAAATATGCGAAGGAAATCGGACAGAAGCTGGTTGACGACCATGTAGACGCCGTGATCCTGACCTCCACCTGAGGGACCTGTACTCGTTGCGGTGCAACGATGGTTAAAGCGATAGAAGCTTATGGTATCCCGGTAGTTCATATTGCCACGGTCGTGCCGATCTCACTAACGGTTGGCGCGAACAGGATTGTCCCTGCTGTCGCGATTCCTCATCCTCTCGGTAATCCGGCCCTGACTCACGAGGAGGAGAAGGAGATCCGCAGACAGATTGTTGGAAAGGCGCTTGAGGCCCTGCAGATCCCTGTGACGGAGCAGACCGTATTTGAATGGAAGAAGTAAGAGGAGCATGACAGATGGACAAAATTTTTGATGTAATCATACTCGGCGCGGGTCCCGGCGGACTTGCGGCAGGGCTTTATTCCGGCAGATACCGCCTGTCCACACTGATTATTGAAAAAGCCAGGGACGGCGGTCAGATTGCTATAACAGATGAGATTGAAAATTATCCGGGCCAGATAGTAGAGGGCGAAAGCGGCCCTTCCCTGATCGACCGCATGACAAGGCAGGCGGCAAGGTTCGGCGCCGAGCGTGCAAGCGATACAATTTCCAGTGTGGAACTTGACGGACCTGTTAAAACACTGCACGGTACAAAAGACACGTACCGGTGCCGTGCCCTGATTATTGCCACAGGAGCTTATGCAAGACCGATTGGATGCAGGCGGGAAGGTGAGTTTGTAGGAAAGGGAGTTTCCTTCTGTGCAACCTGCGACGCCAATTTCTTTGAAGATTTAGAGGTGTTTGTCGTAGGCGGCGGTGACTCCGCGGTGGAGGAGGCCATCTACCTCACGAAATTTGCCAGAAAGGTTACCGTAATACACCGCAGGAATGAGCTTCGCGCAGCGAAATCCATCCAGGAGAAAGCATTCCGGAATCCAAAGATGAATTTCATGTGGGATAGTGTGGTGGAGGAGCTTCACGGGGATGGAATCCTATCCGGCATGACGGTCAGAAATGTAAAGACAGATGAGCTCACGAGAGTGGATGCAGATCCGGACGACGGAATGATCGGTTTGTTCGGTTTCATCGGAAACGTCCCGAGAAGCGAATTGTTTGAAGGACTTCTCGATATGGAAAGAGGATATATCAGAACGGACGATGATATGCATACCAATATTGCCGGTGTCTATGCTGCCGGAGATGTCCGCGTAAAGAGCTTTCGTCAGGTAGTGACCGCTGCCGCAGACGGCGCAGTCGCCGCCATGCAGGCGGAAAAATACATTGCCGAATTGGATGGCCACGTCTATTGACAGGCAAAATATATGAGGAGGTAATACCATGGTAGACTTAACTAAGGACGATTTTGAGGAGGAAGTGCTGAAAGCAGAAGGGCCTGTTCTCGTTGACTTCTACGGAGACGGCTGTGCGCCCTGTCAGGCGTTGATGCCGCATGTTCATGCGATGGAGGACACCTATGGAAAGCAGATGAAGTTCACTGCTCTGAACACGACAAAGGCCCGCAGGCTGGCGATCGGACAGAAGGTGCTGGGACTTCCGGTAATCGCCGTTTATAGGGATGGATTAAAGATCCAGGAGTGTGTAAAAGACGACGCAACGCCAGAAAACATCGAGGCCATGATCAAGGCCAGCATACAGACGGAAACTTGATTATACGGCAACAGCCGCTCTTTGCAGGGCGTTGTTATAGATTAAGATTAGATTTGAAACTGTTAAAAAATTGTAAGGAGGTACGCATATGGCAATTTTGAAAAACAAAAAAGTCGTCATTATCGGCGACCGCGACGGAATTCCCGGCCCTGCCATAGCAGAATGCGTGAAGACGGCAGGCGCAGACGTAGTATATTCATCTACCGAATGCTTTGTTTGAACGAGCGCGGGTGCCATGGATCTGGAAAATCAGAAAAGAGTGAAGGATTATGCCGACCAGTATGGTCCTGAGAACATTGTTGTAGTTCTCGGCGCGGCAGAAGGGGAAGCAGCAGGCCTTGCTGCCGAAACCGTAACCGCAGGTGATCCCACATTTGCAGGTCCGTTGGCAGGAGTCCAGTTGGGACTATGTGTTTATCACATCTGTGAAGATGGAGTTAAGTCAGAGGTCGATGACGGTGTTTACGATGAGCAGATCAGCATGATGGAGATGGTTTTAGATGTCGATGACATCGCTAAGGAGATGACCACCATCCGTGAGGAATATTGTAAATACCTGTAATCCGTGAGTGGCTGTCAAAGAATCCGGAGGATTAATATCAGATAAATATCATTTTTGCCAGATATCAATTCCCGGATTCTTCACAGCTTTCTACCAAATCGAACGAGGTGAAAGTAAAAGCATGAATGGATATCCGGTTATAAAAGGCGCCAGCTATACGCTGGCAATCACGCCCGATATGGTATTGCATAATGGGACGACACAGACAACGGAGAGGGTAGTAAATCCGGATTCAGAATATTTAAAAGAGCTTCCGGGATATTTGAGAAGCTTCGAGGATGCAGTTAATTACATACCGAATCAGGTGTACATCGGAAATGCGAAACCGTCTGATTTAGCTGCCACGGAATTTCCATACTACGATAAAAAATGGCTTGGTGCGGCACGTGACGGCAGATATGGCCAGATTATGCCGCAGGATGAATTCTACGGAGTGATCCAGATCTGTGATGTGTTTGAACTGGTGGTATTAGAGAGAGAATTTGCTGCCGGAGTGAAGGGAAAGCTTGAACAACAGAGCTTATTCACTGAGGAACAACTGGCGGTTTTAGATAAAAACGAAAACACATTTGATTTCATCACAGAGCTGGTGGAAAAAGAGCATGCAGAGGGGCTGTACCACAAGCATGAGCTTGTGGGTGCCGTGAAACGGGCACATGACGTGGACGCGAACCTGTCCGCCCATGTGATGCTGGAAAATCTTGTGACAAAAGCGTCGAATGTCCTTTCTCTTCTGGAGCTGGTTCACAAGGCAGGGGTTGCCCCTGATTTAGTCGATTACGTCATTGACTGCTGCGAGGAGGCGTGCGGCGATATGAATCAGCGGGGCGGCGGAAACTTTGCAAAAGCAGCGGCGGAAATTGCCGGTTTTGTCAATGCCACGGGAAGCGACGTCAGGGGCTTCTGCGCAGGGCCTGCCCATGCACTCATCCATGCAGCGGCGCTGGTGCAGGCAGGCACATTTAAAAACGTGGTTGTGACGGCGGGAGGCTGTACGGCGAAGCTTGGAATGAATGCGAAGGATCATGTGAAAAAAGGCATTCCTGTTCTGGAGGATGCCGTTGCCGGATTTTCAGCCCTGATTAGCGTTGATGACGGCGTTAATCCGCAGCTTCGCACGGATATTGTGGGGTATCACACCATCGGAACAGGTTCCGCACCGCAGAATGTCATATCGTCCCTTGTGACGGCGCCGCTTGAGAAAGCGGGACTGGGGATTCTGGATGTCGATAAATATGCACCCGAGATGCAAAACCCCGATATCACCAAACCGGCCGGCGCCGGGGATGTGCCGGAGTCCAATTATAAGATGATTGCCGCGCTGGGTGTTAAAAAGGGTGAGCTGGAACGGGGCGGGATCACCGCATTTGTAAAAGAACACGGAATGACCGGCTGGGCGCCGACCCAGGGGCACATTCCGTCGGGGATACCGTATCTGGGGGTCATGCGCGAGGCGATGCTTGGAAAAGAGTTGAAGCGCGCCATGATTATCGGAAAAGGCAGCCTTTTCCTGGGCAGAATGACAAACCTCTTCGACGGTGTTTCGTTTGTGGTTCAGGCCAACGACGGAGCGTCAAAGACAGAGGGGACGGATGCTCTGGAGACGGGGCGGTACGGCAAAAAGCCGGTGATTGGCTTTGCTCCGGAAGGCAGTGAGCATGGCAGGCAAACGGCAGATGAGGCGATGCATCTCATTGAAAGGGCCGGAAATAAGGCAATTCTGATTGAAGGCGGCGATGTCCACAGGAAAATGGAAGAAATGCTGGATGCCGGGGAGATAGACGGTGCGGTGACGATGCACTATCCCTTCCCGGTAGGAGTTGCCACTGTGGGCAAGGCAGTGACTCCCGGGAAGGGAAAATCCATGTACCTGGCAGCCACGACCGGTATCTCGGACACAGACCGCGTCTGCAGCATGGTTAAGAATGCGGTTTATGGGATCATTGCGGCAAAGGCGGATGGAATCGAGAGTCCAACGGTTGGAATTGCCAATATTGACGGAGCCAGACAGGCGGAGCGTGCCCTTCTCAAGCTGGCGGAGGGAGGATACGGCATCCGGTTTGCGGACTCGGCGCGGGCGGACGGAGGCATAGTGATGCGCGGCAATGATCTTCTCTGCGGAACACCGGATATTATGGTCATGGATTCTCTCACCGGGAACCTGATGGTGAAGATGCTATCCGCCCATACGACGGGCGGAAGCTATGAGTCCCTGGGCTTTGGATACGGTCCCGGAATCGGTCCCGGATACGGACGTCTGATTCTGATTGTCTCCAGGGCATCCGGTGCGCCGGTTACCGCCGGAGCGGTAGAGTTTGCTGCAAGTCTGGTGAACCATGGATGGAAGCGGATTGCCGCGGAAGAATTCGCCGCGGCGAACCGGGCGGGTCTTCAGGAAATTTTAAAAGAACTGAACGGTGCCGGTGAAAAAGAAGCTGTTACAGAGGAAATAAAAATGCCGCCAAAAGTAATCTGCACCGCCCAGATTCCGGGCATTGAAGTAATGGATCTGGAGGATGCGGTAAAAATGCTGTGGAAAGCAGGTATTTATGCAGAGAGCGGAATGGGCTGTACCGGCCCAATCGTGCTTACGGCGGAGGCTATGCAGGGGCGTGCAATTGCCGCGCTGAAGGAAAACGGATATATCGGATAAGGGTCGGAGGGAAGGCGGGATGCCGGCTGAGTTATGACATGATGATTTTCCCCCGCCCACCTTCCCACGGCCGGTCCGGCGGCGCTGCCGTCAACAGGGAGTATCCATTATTCACACCTGAGAATTGACACACAATTTAATACATGATAGTATAATGACAGCCTAAGTGGAACTGTTATTAGGACTGTTAAGGATATGGAGGCAGATAGGTTGCTGGTGTGCCTCGCGGTCTTCAAAACCGTTGTGGGGGGTTAAGAGCCCCCTGGGTGGGTTCGATTCCCACCTCCTCCGTTAAAACCATATCCGGGGCAGAAGGAGCGAAAATGATGGGAAAAAATCAGGAATTACTGAGAAAGATCCCTAAAATTGATGAGATGCTGCAGGATGAGCATCTTATTTTTTTTACGGAAATGATGCCGCGCCAGGTAGTCGTGGAGGCTGTCCGCGAGGTGATTGCTCAGCTGAGAAGCGATATAATCGATGGAAAAAGAGAGAAAATCCCGGCAGTGGAGGAATTAACCAAACTGGTCAGGCAGAGGGTTTTTGATGAGCAGGAACGAAGCCTGCGCCGCGTAATCAACGCCACCGGCGTAGTCCTGCACACGAACCTCGGGAGGGCCAATCTATCGAAAAGAGCCTGCGAAAATGCATTGGAGGCGGCCGGTTATTATTCAAACCTGGAATACGATATAAAAAAGGGGAGCCGTGGCTCCCGCCACGATCATGTGGAGCAGCTGATCGGAAAAATCACAGGAGCAGAGTCTGCCATGGTTGTGAACAACAATGCGGCCGCCACCATGCTGTGCCTGTCCGCACTCGCCAGGGGAAAAGAGGTGATCACCTCAAGAGGCGAACTGGTGGAGATAGGAGGCTCCTTCCGGATACCGGAAATTATGGAGGAAAGCGGAGCGCACCTTCTGGAGGTGGGCGCAACCAATAAGACAAAACCGGCCGATTACAGGAAGGCGTTTCACGGGGAAATGACCGGTGCGCTTTTAAAGGTACATACAAGCAATTACAAGATTATCGGTTTTACACAGGAAGTGTCGGTCAGAGAGCTTTCGGCCCTGAGGGATGAGTACGGTGAATTTAAGGTTCCTGTGATTTACGATATGGGAAGCGGGCTGATGGCCGATTTGAGCGGCTGCGGCATCGCAGAGCCTACGGTGGCCGAGGCATTGAAAGAAGGGGCCGATGTGGTGCTCTTCAGCGGGGATAAGCTTCTAGGCGGACCGCAGTGCGGTGTCATCATCGGTAAAAAGGAATATGTGGACCGGATGAAAGGGCATCCCCTGGCGAGAGCGTTCCGGGTGGATAAAATGACGCTGGCCGCCCTGGAGGCAACGTTCTTTGAATACCAGGATACGAAGCGGGCTTTGCGTGAAATTCCTGTACTGCGCATGCTTACAGAGACAGGAAACCGGCTGAAGGAAAAGGCCGAAATGCTGTGCGGACTGCTTTCACAGGCAGTTCCGTCCCTGGAGTTTACGGCCGTACCCTGCAGGGATCAGGTGGGAGGAGGCTCTGCGCCGTCGGTGCTGCTTGAGGGCTATGCGGTAACGGTATCCGGAAACGGTTTTAATGCCGAACGCTCGGAGCGGCTGCTCCGAAGGGCAGAAATCCCTGTCATCGCAAGAAAAGCCCAGGATAAGCTGTGGCTGTCGGTGAGAACTATCGGGGAGGATGAATTTGAATGGATCCGAAAAGCATTTTTAGAACAAAATCAGATGGGGGAGCAGGATGCATAATGTAATAGTCGGTACGGCAGGCCATGTGGATCACGGAAAAACCTGTCTGATTAAGGCATTGACAGGGACGGACACCGATCGTCTGAAAGAAGAACAAAAGAGAGGCATCACAATTGAACTGGGATTTGCCGGTATGCCGGGTGAAGAAGGGCAGCATATCGGAATCATCGATGTGCCGGGACATGAGCGGTTTGTCAAAAATATGCTTGCGGGTATCGGGGGGATCGATCTGGTGCTGCTGGCAGTGGCGCTGGACGAGGGGGTAATGCCCCAGACCACGGAACACTTTGAGATACTTAAAATGCTGAACATCAGGCGGGGAATTCTCGTTTTCACCAAAGCAGACATGGTGGACGGGGAATGGGCGGATATGGTGGAAGAGGATACCAGGGAGATGGTGAAGGGAAGTTTTCTTGAGAATGCCCGGTCGGTCCGCGTGTCCTCCTATACGGGACAAAATATTGAGACACTGCGCAATATGATTCTGGAAGCGGTACGGGATACGGTGAAGCGCAGAGAAGAGCAGGAGCTTTTCCGCCTCCCGATAGACAGGGTGTTTTCAATGGAGGGTTTTGGAACCGTGGTGACCGGTACACTTTTGGAGGGGTACTGCCGGCTGGGACAGGAGATAGAAGTCTATCCTCAGGGCCGTGTCGTAAAGATTCGGGGGATTGAGAATCACGGAGAAAAGTCGGAGACCGCTTATGCCGGCCAGCGCACGGCGCTCAATCTGGCGGGCATAAAGAAGGAGGAGCTGGAGCGCGGGGAGATCCTGGCTGCTGTGGGTTCCATGCCGGTCAGCCGCCAGATGGATGTCAGAGTGCGTCTTTTTAAAAGTTCCGTACGCCTGCTCCGGAACGGGGACCGGGTGCACATCAGCTACGGTTCGGCCCAGTCTATCTGTAAAGCGGTTCTGCTGGACTGCGACGAAATAAAAGCCGGGGAAGAGGCATATGCACAGCTTCGGTTTGACGGGCCGGTTTCCGTCAAACGGGGAGACCGCTTTATTATCCGCTTCTATTCGCCGGTGGAGACATTTGGAGGCGGAATCATCCTGGACTCGGAGGCGGGCAAACACAAGCGTTTTCAGGAGGAGGCAATCGCCTCTCTCAAAATCAAGGAATACGGCAGTGACGAAGAAGTGTTGGAGGTGATAATAAAAGAAAGAAGCAGGTATTTCCCGGATCTCCATGACTTGTCACTCAGGCTGAATGCCGCCGCCTCTTATACGGAGGGGCTTTTAGAAAAACTAAAGAAGCAGAAGAAAATACTGGCCGTAAACGGTAAGAGCTGTATTCACAAAGAATATTGGAACGTAATAATCGAGTTTACAAAGAACTGCCTGAACCGCTTTCATGAGGCAAACCCCATTGCGGCCGGTATGGAAAAGGAAGAGCTGAAAAGCCGTCTGACGGAACATTTTTACCTGAGGGATGCGAAACGGTCCGAGGAGCTTTTCCAGGAGCTGGTCAAACGCGGTATCGTGACGGTCTCCGGGAGTACGGCCGCCCTGGATGGATTTTCAGCCGGTTATTCCAATGAGCTGTCCGGTATGATGGCAGCCATCCGGGAACGTTACCGGACGGCTGGTGTCGAGGTACCGCCGGCCGATGAGGTGATTGACGGTTTTAAAGATAAAAAGCAGGCTAGGCAGATTATTGCGGAACTGGTTAAAAATGAAGCTCTGGTCAAAACCGCGCCGGGTGTCTATATGGAAAAAACCGAATGGGAAAAGGCGGTTGCCCTCCTCAAAGGCCATCTGGAAAATCATCCTGATATCTCACTCGGAGAGTACAGGGATATGCTTGGAACGTCCAGAAAATACGCGGTTATGCTGCTGGATGCGTTTGATCAGAAAAAGATTACGAAAAAACAGGGGGAGGTCCGTGTTCCGTACATAAAATAAAAGGGAGAGTGGATTATATGAATATCGGTCAGAATAAAAGAACTTTATTGATAAGCGGGGCAGTGATGGGGCTGCTGGGCGCCCTCCTGGCCTACTCAGGCAATCCGAAAAACATGGCGATTTGTGTCGCCTGCTTTATCCGGGACTCCGCCGGGGCCATGAAACTCCACACAGCCCCCTTAGTACAGTACATGAGGCCGGAAATAGTGGGGTTCGTCTGCGGAGCGTTCCTGATTGCGCTTGCAACGAAGGAATACCGCTCTACGGCAGGTTCTTCACCGATGATCCGTTTCCTTTTAGGAGTCATCATGATGATAGGTTCCCTGGCATTCCTCGGCTGCCCGCTGCGCATGCTCATCCGCATGTCGGCAGGGGACCTGAATGCCTACGTCGGGCTGCTGGGGTTTGGCGCAGGCGTATTCACCGGAACGGCGGCATTGAAAAAAGGTTTTTCCCTGGGCAGGGCTTATCCGGCGTCAAGCGGGTCGGGTGCGGTTCTTCCCATCGTTCTGGCATTATTGCTTCTGCTGTGTAATATTACGGCATTATTTGCCTTCAGTGAGAAAGGTCCCGGCAGCATGCATGCGCCTGTGCTTATTTCACTGGCCGCGGGCCTTTTATTCGGTGCGATTGCCCAGAAAAACAGAGCCTGCTTTGCGGGCAGCATCCGCGATGTAATTTTAATGAAGAACTTCGACCTGCTATCGGTCATTGGCGGCTTTTTTATCGTGATGCTTCTCTTTAACCTGGCTGCAGGCGGCTTCAAACTTTCATTCGACGGCCAGCCAATTTCGCATTCTAACCATCTTTGGAATTTCCTTGGGCTGTATGCGGTGGGATTTGCGGCCGTACTGGCCGGAGGCTGTCCCTTAAGGCAGCTTGTACTGGCCGGACAGGGCTCTTCCGATTCGGCGGTGACTTTCCTGGGACTGCTTGTGGGTGCGGCCTTCTGCCATAATTTCGGGCTTGCGGCGGGAGCGGCTGCGGCAGCGGCACAGACCACGGAAGCGACGGCCGGCGGACTCAATGCGGCCGGTAAGACGGCGCTCGTTCTCTGTATTGCAGTGTTGTTTCTGATAGGGTTTGTGAAGAAAAAAAGAACAGATAAAATATAATATTCAGGAGGAGCAGAGATGTACGAGGTTGATGCAAGGGGACTGTCCTGTCCGGAACCTGTGCTGCTTACGGCGCAGGCTTTAAAATCAGGGAACGAAGAGATAAAGGTGCTGGTCAGTGAACCGTATGCCAGGCAGAATGTGGAAAAGTATGCGAGGAACCAGGGCCGTCAGGTGGCCGTGACGGAACGGGATGCGGAATTTGAAATACGAATTTATTAAGGAAAAACAGGGGGGAGCGCCATGATACGGAAAAAGGAACCAAAGGTAATCATTACGTTCCATACGACGGCCGGAGCCATTGAGATGGAGAAAAACTGCAGAGCACAGGAGGTTCCAGGACGGATTATACCCGTCCCAAGGGAACTTTCGGCGGGCTGCGGCCTGGCGTGGTGTTCGCCTGAAGGTGAAAAAGAGCGGCTGGGCGCGCTGCTGGAGCAGAGAAAGATTGAATGGGAAGACATGGTGCAGATGATGTTTTGAAAGGAAGGAAACCGGATGGGAATCTATTTTGATAATGCCGCAACTACGCTGAAAAAGCCGGACTGCGTGATCGGGGCAGTGGTCCGCGCAATGAATCACCTTGGGAATTCCAGCCGCGGAGCCTATGAATCCTCAATGGATGCCTCCCGCCTTATCTATGAGACGCGCGCGCGGCTGGCAAAACTGTTTCACGCGGGGGAGCCGGGGCAGACGGCTTTTACCTCTAATTCCACGGAGGCGCTGAATACGGCGATTCTCGGCCTGCTGCAGGGCTCCGGGCATGTGATCACGACCGTGATGGAGCATAATTCGGTTCTGCGTCCTCTTTACCGGCTGGAAAAAATGGGGACGGATCTTTCGTTTCTGCCTTGTGGGGACAGGGGGGAGCTTTGCTATGATGCGCTGGAAACCGTCCGGCGCCCCGATACCGGAGCGGTGGTCTGCACCCATGCATCCAACCTGACCGGCAACAGCGTGGATTTAAAGAGGATAGGAAACTTTTGCCGGAAACACCATCTGCTGTTCCTGGTAGACGCATCCCAGACAGCGGGGACCCTGGAGATCGATATGCAGGCCATGAATATAGACGTGCTTTGCTTTACCGGGCACAAAGGCCTTCTTGGCCCACAGGGAACCGGAGGACTCTGCGTCCGTGAGGGATTGAAGATATCACCGCTGAAGTCAGGCGGAAGCGGCATCCAGACTTATAATAAAGAACAGCCTTTTGAGATGCCCGCCGCGTTGGAGGCAGGAACCCTGAACGGCCATGGGATCGCGGGGCTGCATGCCGCCCTGGAGTTTATCGACGGGACGGGCATGGATGTGATTCACAGCAGGGAGACGAAGCTGATGCGAAAGTTCTATGACGGAGTGAGAGGGATTCCCGGGGTGCGTATTTATGGAGATTTTTCGACTGATAACCGGGCGCCGATTGTGGCCCTCAATATCCTGGATTACGATTCGGCAAGAGTCAGCGATGAGCTGGCGGACGTCTACGGGATTTCCACCAGGCCCGGCGCTCACTGCGCACCCCTGATGCACCAGTCTATGGGGACGGTGGAACAGGGAATGGTGCGGTTCAGCTTTTCCTGGTTTAATACGGAGGAGGAGATAGAAGAGGGAATCCGTGCGGTGAAAGAACTGGCGGAGATAGAATAAGAGAGGCTGCCGCAAAATGGGTTATCCTGCTGAATATCCACTTTGCGGCAGCCTCTCACTGCCTTTCTTAACTGCCTGGCCCGATGGCTCAGGCTTCCTGCTTCACATGATCTTCCGTCATGGACTTTGAATAATTCGGATCGATACCGTAGCGCTTCATATAGAACTTATGCAAAATGATCTGCAGGAAAAACAGTATGACCACGCCGATTGGAAGCAGAACAAACGGTGACACCTCGGTGAAACCGAATATCAGGTATAAAACTGCGATAACACCTCCGACGGTAAGGGCGTATGGCAGCTGTGTCGCCACATGGTCGATATGGTCGGCGCCTGAGAAGATGGAAGCCATAACCGTGGTATCGGATACAGGAGACGCATGATCGCCTAAAATTGCGCCTGAAAGGACTGCGCCGCACATACCGACCGAGAATTCCACATCGCCGGTGAGCGTATAGCCCAACTGGATAGCCAGAGGCGTCATGATGGCCATTGTCCCCCAGGAGGTTCCGGTTGCGAATGCAACGAGAATGGAACAGCCGAGAACGAGAAGGGGAAGGAAGCCGGTCGGGATGCTGGCGCCGACATACTGGGCTACGAAAGCGCCCAGCCCCATGCTTTTGGTTACAGACCCTAAGGACCATGCCATAACGAGGATGGCGCCGGTTAAGGCCATGAGCTTGAAACCGTCAACGATGGTATTCATCGTTTCTTCGAAGGTCATAATATGGCTGGTGAGAGCGATTACGATGCCTGTTACCGCCATACCGAAGGAACCCCAGTAAAGAGCCATCTGTGCGTCACATGCGTCGAGGATTGCCATTACGCCCGGGGCGGTTCTGGCCGGATTCGTGTAGCCTGTGTAAATAATACCGGATATAATAATTGTAAATGCCACTGCGATCGGGAGGACGAAGGAGCGGATCATCGGTTTTGTACGTTTCGGCTCACCCAGTTCATTGCCGACATCAAGCATTGGGTTCGCCTCGGGTTTTGTGTACTGTCCGGTCTTCAGGGCGCGGACTTCCGCCTTCAGCATAGGGCCGTAATCGCGGCCGGTGTACATTAACATACCTACGAAAATGAGGGTAAAAATAGAATACATGTTAAACGGAAGTCCCTTTATGTATGCACTGACCGGTGAGATTCCGGTGATACCGGCCTGCTCCAGCCCCTGATCGATCATGCTGATCTGATAGGCAATCCAGTCGGAAATAAACAGGGCCGCCGCGGGGGCCGCAGTAGAATCCAGTACGTAGGAGAGCTTCTCGGAAGAGATTCTGTAATCCTTACAAATGTCACGGAATACATTGCCGTCTACGGCGGCGACCAGACAGTCGTTGACAGAGCACACCATTCCAAGACCCCACGTGCCCAGGCAGACAGAACGCCTCTTTTTGAACCGTCTCTTTGCGGCCTCCGCCAGGGCAAAGCTTCCGCCCAGTTTCCATATAAAGGAAATCCCGACACCCATAAATAGGGTAAACAGTAACAGTATCACATTATCCGCCATATTTGTGGAAATGACGGATAATGCATAGGAGCATGCCCCCAGCGGGTTCCAGCTGCTGATGATCAGTGAACCGGCGAAGAGGCCTGCGAACATGGAGATTAGAACCTGCTTTGTCGCAAAACATAGACCGATAGCGATAATAGGCGGAACTAAGGCCAGTATCCCATAGTTGACTTGCATATCCATATATCTTCCTCCTTTTTGTCGGCCGGCCGGCGGCACCCTCATTTTCGTTATCAGGTATGCGCCCCTTTGTTAAGCCAGCCATTGATGCTTTATTTTAAAAGCAAATAACGTGCCAAAAAGGACAAATGCAATGAGGAAACATGTAAATACATATGATTAACAAGCAAAAAGGGACAGATAGAAAATATATTATGAAGATCGGTTTCATTAAAACGAAATATTAATTGACAGTTAAATGACATTTTGAAATGACAATTGGTAAAGTCTGTCAATTAAATCCAATAAACTTTAGCGTGGCAGCGTGATGTCGGGATGCTGTATGTTGAGCCGGTTGAGTTTCCGATAGAGGGTCCTGAGGCTGATTCCCAGCTCGGACGCGATCTGCTTTTTACCCTCCAACGTATATCCGTATTTTTCCAGCAGTCCGGTGAGTACCTGTTCACTGCTGCTTCGCGCAGGCATGGGCCTCGACGCCATCTTTTCAAAAGTCTGTGTTTTCAGCGTCAGAATTTCCGGGAGATCTGCCGGGGCCAGTGTATCCGTCTCACAGAGATTGGCGGCATATTCAAGCATATTCTGAAGTTCACGTACATTGCCGGGCCAGTCGTAAGACACCAGCAGTTCCTCGGTTTCCGGCGCGAATTTTTTAAGAGGGGTGCGCATTCTGGTGCGGAGAGTCTCGAGATAATCGGCTGCGATAGGCATGATATCTTCCCTCCGCGCACGCAGAGGCGGCAGCTTCAGATTAATCACATTAATCCGGTAAAATAAATCCCCGCGGAATGTGCGCTCCGCCACCATATCACTGAGGCTCCTGTTTGTCGCGGCAATAATCCGGATATCCAGGTGGACCTTCTTATTCGATCCCACCCGTTCCAGTTCATATTCCTGCAGGACCCTCAGGAGCTTGGGCTGAGCAAACAACGGCAGCTCCCCTATTTCATCCAGGAAAAGGGTTCCTCCCTGCGCCATTTCTATCTTACCGATTTTACCGCCCTTTTTTGCTCCGGTAAAGGCTCCTTCCTCATAGCCAAACAGCTCACTTTCAAATAACGTATCGGGAATCCCTGAACAGTTCACCGCGACAAAGGGATATTTATTTCGGCTGCTCTGTTCGTGGATGGCGCGGGCCACCAGTTCCTTGCCGGTTCCGGTTTCCCCTGTAATTAAGACGGGGGTAGGGCTGTCTGCTACTTTTTTAATCAGCCTCTGTACCGTTTCTATTTGAGGACTGTGGCCTACGATTTTTCCGAAAAATCCCGATTCCTCCTGCGGCTCGGAAATCTCCCCGGACAACCGGATGAAAAAGGCATTTATTTGCTCCCCGTTCATGACGGCTCGCGTGGTAACCTTCGTCGCCATATTTCCAATGGTTACATTTTTCTCAAACAGGTTATTTCCGTCCATGATTTTTCTGACAACGGCCTCCGGAAAGATCTGCCAGAGGGAGGAGCTTGTGCTGTTGCAGAACTTAAGAAAATTGGAAGCCATCTGGTTATATTGAAGGATAACCCCGTGGGGATCGGTGAGAAGCACCGGCTGGGGGCAAAGCTCCATGGAGGCGGCTAATGTGGCGTCCAGATTGGCAAATCCGCTTTTTCCCGTCTTATTAGCCAGAAGATCCCCGATCAGATTGGCAAGCTCGGTGATTGCATTCAGGTAAACGGCCGTATTATCAATAATGCGCCGCTGTCCTTCCTTTGTAAAAGAAGTAAATGACGCCACTCCCGCAATCTCAGTGCCGGCATGGATACAGCAAAGCACCTCAATTGTGGATGGACAGTGTTCTTTAAAACGGCAGCCGATGCAGGACGGCATCTCGCCGGGCTTGTTGACAAGAACACTGCCGTTTTCAATGACTTCCCGTATAAACGGCGCATGTACCACGCGGCCTTTTTTCTTTAAGTAGGTAGGGGTGCAGAAGAAAAGGTTGCTGCTGTCGTCAAAGATAGCGATTTCCAGACGGAGCGCATCGCTGACAGCAGTCACCAGCCTTTCGGTCGAGGCACGGATTTCCTCCAGATTTGCCATGTTAGTCCTCCTTTAGATGGTGGTGATAAAAGTGTCTCCGACGGAACTCAGCGCCCGAATTCTGCGGTGGACGCAAAAACCCGGCATGCGCAGGTATAATGTCCGCTATGCGCACATTATACCATAGAATTACTGGGAGTGACAGTGAAAATGGCAAATTTGGCAAATGTGTGTCATTTGACAATAATTGACAAATGACACGCCTTGGCTTGTATTTTTTGGCAATTTTATTTGGGATTGTAAAATGTGAATTGAGA
>CATWBR010000027.1 GCA_958349075.1 uncultured Clostridium sp. | reverse complement strand
ATATAACAAAATATATATTTGACGCCTACGGAAAGCCGATTCGGGGGACGGATGTAAAGATACTGGACGACGTGCATTTCGACATGTTTGAGTCGGAAGTGCATATCCTGATTGGCGAAAACGGCGCGGGCAAATCTACCCTGATGAAAATTCTGGGAGGCATTATTCCCCAGGACGGAGGGGAGATGGAGCTGTTCGGGCAGAAGGTAAATTTCTCTAACCCAAGGCAGGCCGAGGCAATGGGCGTCGGCTTTATTCATCAGGAACTCAACCTGTGCCCGAATCTGAGCGTTGCAGAAAACCTGTTCCTGGGACGGGAAATCACGGGCAAGGGAAATATCTTCAGCAATAAGAAGGAAATGTATGCCCAGAGCCGGAAGATGCTGATGAAGCTGGGATTTGACATTGACCCTCAGATTCTGGTGCGCAACCTTTCCACGGCGCAGCAGCAGATTGTGGAGATTGTAAAGGCCATCTCCTATGACTCGAAGATCATTATCATGGATGAGCCGACGGCCAGCCTGACACAGGCGGAGATTGATCACCTGTTTGAGATTATCAGGGATATGAAGAAACAGGGGATCAGCATTATATATATTTCCCACCGTTTCGAGGAGTTAAAAGAGATTGGGGACAGATTGACGGTGCTGCGTGACGGCTGCTATGTCGGAACAATTGATATGGAAGAGTTCAGCCATGACAAGGTCATCAGCATGATGGTAGGAAGAACCTTAAACCAGATGTATACCTGCGCCCATGTACCCCAGGATGAGGAAATCCTGAGAGTGGAGAACTTAAAAATCGCTCCGAACACGGAACCTCTCAACCTTTATGTGAAAAAGGGCGAGGTTGTTGGAATCGGAGGGCTGGTGGGAGCCGGAAGGACGGAAGTAGCCAAGAGTATTTTCGGCGCTCGCAGGTTCTACGGCGGCAAAATTGTCTATAAAGGCGAGGAGGTAACAAAACCGGCCCCGAAAGAGATGATTAAGAAGGGACTGATGTACCTGACCGAGGACCGCAAGATTGAGGGGCTGGTTCTCAGGATGGATATTGAACAGAATATTACCCTGGCTTCCCTGTCCGAAATGTTTAAGAACGGTTTTATAAAGAGGGGACGGGAGCACGAGGTATCCGGGGAAAAGATAAAGGAACTAAATATTGTATGCACATCCGGCCATCAGCTTGCCAACACGCTGAGCGGTGGGAACCAGCAGAAGGTAGCTCTGGCGAAATGGCTGGCCAGCCATCCGGCCCTGCTGATCCTGGATGAACCGACGAGAGGAATCGACGTTAATGCGAAGTCGGAGATATATCAGATTATCGACGATCTGGCGAAAAAAGGCGTTGCCATCCTCATGATATCTTCCGAACTGCCGGAACTGATTGGTATGAGTGACAGGATCTATGTAATGAGGCGCGGCACGATCTCTGCGGAACTGACTGCACGGGATGATTTCCAGCAGGAAAAGATTTTATCATATACAATTTGACGGGCTATACACCACAGACGGTCCGTGACCCGGGACGCATGCATGACACGCGTTTTGTGAAAGGAGCTTATAAAATGAGAAGACTGATGGTTAAAAATATTTTGGACAGCGATTTTTCCGTCTATGGAAGATGCGTGGATCTCCTGTCGCCTTGCACACCCTGTATCGGCGAGAAGCCGATCCGGTTTTACAGGGATATGATGCCGCTTGGAGGCAATGAGACACTCTCCCTGTCCGTGACGGCGGTGGAGCCGATGAAAATGACCGTGGATGTGCTGGAATTCCACTCCAAAACAGGGGAATGTTTTCTGAGCCTGGATGGAGACACCTATATCTGCGTCGGACCTGCGACAGCGGACCCGTATCCGCAGGCAGAGACGCTGGAGGCATTTTTCGTGCCGTCCGGGACCGCTGTTTACATCCATCCAGGCGTATGGCACTATGCACCGTATCCGGCCGGAGAACGGCCGATTCACTCCCTCGTGATGCTGCCTCAGAGAACCTATGCCAACGACTGTTACAAATGCGAGCTAAAGGCGGATGAGGTAATGGAACTGGAGATTTAAAAACAGAATGGAAAAATCAGGAGTAATATTTGATATAAAGCAATTTGCGGTATTTGACGGACCGGGAATCAGGACCACCGTGTTTTTAAAGGGCTGCCCGCTGCGCTGCATGTGGTGTCATAACCCGGAGGGACTGTCATTTGAACCCCAGCTTATGGTGTCGCAGAACGGCTGTACGGATTGCGGGAGCTGCCGCTCCGTCTGCAGGCACCCGGACGGCTGTATCCTCTGCGGAGATTGTGTGAGGGCCTGCCCGGCCCGGTTAAGAAAAATCTGCGGTGAGCGCATGACGGTGGAAGAACTGACCGGTAAACTGCTGCGCGACTGGGAATACCTTGAAAAGCAGGGCGGGGGAGTCACATTTTCAGGAGGGGAACCCACGGGACAGCCCGAATTTCTTCTGGACTGCCTGAAAAAACTGCGCACAATGCACCGTGCCGTTGAAACGAGCGGATACTGCTGGCCCGATATTTTTCAGGATATCATTAATGAGCTGGATTATATCATCATGGATATCAAGATTGCGGATGAAGGGAAACATAAGATTTACACCGGAGTGAGCAACCGGATTATTCTTGAGAATCTAGAGCAGGTAAAGAAAAGCGGGAAACCGTTCCGGATCCGGATCCCCGTCATTCCGGGAGTCAATGACACAGAGGAAAATTATAGTTTGACGGCGGAGCTTTTAAAGGGGGCCGAAAACCTGGAGATGGTGGAACTTCTTCCCTATCATAAAACGGCAGGGGCCAAATACAGTATGGTGGGGCGCACTTATGCCCCGGAATTTGATGTGGACAGGGAGCCGGTCCTTGCAACATCCGTTTTTGAAAATGCGGGAATTTGCTGCCGTAAGATGTAGACGGCGCAGGTTACTGTTCACATCCCGGAAAAAGCGGCGATGCGGATTGTAACGGCGATTACCGATAAGGTTAGGAGGAAAAGATGACAGCATATATAGAAAAATTGCTGGAACGTTTTATCGTAGAAAAGGATCAGAAAAAATACCGTGACACTCCGGATGACCCGAGGGCCCTTGCGGCCGGTTTTGAGGAGGAAGGACTCCCGGATCTTGAGAGGGCGGTGAGAAGACTTGCCTTTATGCTGAAAGAGGAACGTCCGGTGGTATATCCCGATGAAAAAATTGTCCTGCTCCGCACAAGAACTACTGTGCCGGAAATCTTTACCGAACGGGAATACGAAGAGATAAAGAAAGAGCATTATATCCATGAGCAGGGAAAGGTGTGCAACATTAACCCCTCATACAGTATGCTGATTGACGCCGGTTTCGACAAGAAACGGGAGGAAATCAGGGAAGCTCTGGCTGAACAGGAACTCTCACAGGATAAAGAAGAATATCTGGATGCGCTTGTGACCGTTCTCGATCTGATCGAAGAATTTGCAGGCCGGTACAGGGAAGAGGCGGAGCGTGTGGGAAACATGGAAGCGGCAAAGGTATTTGAAAGAATCCCTTCCAAAGGGGCGGAGAATTTCAGGGAAGCGCTCCAGTTTCTCCGTCTGATTCATTACTGCCTGTGGTGCAGTTTTAACTACCACAATACTTTTGGGCGGTTTGACCAGTATCTGTATCCCTACTTTAAAAAAGATATGGAGAACGGGCTGATTGACGGGGAGCAGGCCCTGGAGCTGGTGGAGGAATTCTTCATCTCCTGCAATAAGGACAGCGATCTTTATACGGGAATGCAGCAGGGGGACAATGGACAGAGCATAGTTCTTGGAGGGCTGAATCCGGACGGCACGGAGAGTTACAATGAACTTTCGGATCTCTGCCTTCAGGCAAGCCTGGAACTGAAGCTGATTGACCCTAAAATCAATCTCAGGGTAAATAAGAACACGCCCCTCGACATGTATGAAAAGGGCACCCGCCTGACCAAACAGGGACTGGGATTTCCGCAGTATGCCAATGATGATGTGATTGTGCCTGCCCTGAAGCGCTGGGGATATGAGGAGGAGGACGCCTATAATTACGTGGTGGCCGCCTGCTGGGAATTCATCATACCGGGATCGGGAATGGATATTCCCAATATCAACGGCCTGTCCTTTGCCCATGCGGTAATTTCCAATATGGAGAAATTGCCGGAATGCGGCACATTTGAGGAATTCATGGAACTGGTACGGGAGAAGATCACGGCCCAGGCAGAAGAGCTGATTGCCGGGGTTAAGAACGTATATATGGAGCCTGCGCCGCTTATGAGCCTGATGATGAAGGACTGCATCAGCACCGGCCGTGACGTGTCGAAGGGAAATAAGTACAACAACTACGGTTTCCACGGCACCGGCCTTTCCACCGCGGTCGATTCCCTGGCTGCCATCAGAAAGTACGTGTTTGAAGAAAAAAACTTTACAGCAAAAGAGCTTAATGATATGCTTGCCGCAGACTTTAAGGGATATGAGACGGTTCAGAATATGCTCCGCTATGAGGCTCCCAAGATGGGCAATGATGATGACCGGGTGGACGGTCTCGCCGTGACGCTCCTGGACTGGTTCGCCGATTCCCTGGAGGGAAAAAAGAACGACAGGGGCGGCATCTTCCGGGCCGGAACCGGTTCGGCTATGTACTATATATGGCATGCAAAGGACGAGGTCACGACTCCCGACGGAAGAAAGAAGGGGGAATCCCTGGCCTGCAATTACTCGCCAAGCCTGTTTACCCGTCTGGACGGTCCGGTATCCATTATTAAATCCTTCGCAAAACCGCACCTGGTGCGGGTTGCCAACGGCGGCCCGCTGACCATAGAACTTCATGATACGCTGTTCCGCAACGACGACAGCATCCGAAAGGTGGCTATGTTCGTAAAGAGCTTTATGGACATGGGAGGCCATCAGATGCAGATCAATGCGGTCAACCGGGATAAGATGGTGGATGCGAAAAAAAATCCTGGAAACTACAGGAATCTGATAGTCAGGGTCTGGGGATGGAGCGGATATTTTGTGGAACTGGATGAGGTTTACCAGGATCACATTATAGAACGTATGGAACTTTCGATGTAAAAAGCAGTATGGATTAATTTTGAAGATAGAGGCACTTGTGCTCTTCCGGGGAGAAGAAATCTCTGCAAGTAAAATCAAGCGGCAGCTTCTCTGCTCTATTATAATAAGCACAGAGCAGTTGAAACAGGGAGAACAGACGAATGTACGAGTGGCAGAAGCAGATCCAGATAATTGTAGATGAAATTGACCGATGCATTAAGAACTATAACGACGAAGCCCTAACGCTGTGTTTTCTTTCCAGAAAGCTGGGGTATTCCGAATTTTACACCACGAGAAAATTCAAAGAAATATCGGGTATGCAGTTCAGAGATTATCTGCGGCTCAGAAAACTGGCCTTTGCATTAAAGGAGATCCGGGACAGTTTTGGAAGTACATCAGGCCGGTGCGCCGCCTGTAAAAATGATAAATGGGGCCAATTGGAGCGGCGTAATACTGCCGTTCCAATTGGCCTCGTTTTATTGATGGGGAAGCCCCTCTTTACCTTTCATATACGGCGTGATGTCATGGCAGGAGAGCAGACAGGCATCCCTGGATTCCCAATGGATAAAGGAGGCGTCCGCCAGTGACCAGACATTGAGTAACGGGTTGAACACTTCCATCGTACGGTTAACCGTTGTACGGATATCACGGGCAGGGCAGCGTTTACATGGCTCTTTAAGATTGAAAAACGCCTTATAGCACGGAATTCCCAAAGCCGCATCCGGGGCAATCGCACGGGTCTTTGCGTTGATATATCTGAGCGCATAGGTGTCCGGATCAATCACATAAATCCAGGAGTTCTGGTTATCGAGCAGCAGTTGAAGGTTTTCCGCCATGGTCACTGCGCGGTCCTGGGCGCGCATTTTTAACAGGAAGGTGGATAAGAGCTCTGAAATAAAGGTCAAAGCGTCTATCTGCGCCTGTGTCCATTTGCGTTTTTCACTGCAGTCATCAAAGCCCACAAAGCCGGAGGGGTGGCCGTCATTGCGGATTGCGCACTGCAGCATGGACTGGATCCCCTGGGCGTTCAGCATCTCACAAAGCCTGGGCGGCAGGACAGAGACATCGGGGCAGTAAAAAACGCCGTTCTCATTGAAAAGATCGCAGTATTTCCCGTCCAGATAGGAGTCATAGACAACATGCTGCAGATTGGCTATTTCGGGAGTAACCCCTTCATTGCACCATTCGAAGGTATTAGCGCAGCAGAAGCCGTCACCGAATTCCTCGAATATATAGACACGGCTGACATTATACTTGCGGCCGACCATTTCGAGGATGGAATAGATGGCCATCTCGAGGTCTCCGGCGGCATAGAGCATTTTAAATGCCTGCTGGATAATACCGTATGTGACCAGATTCGGGGAGTCGTCCGACTCAATCCTGGTGCTGGCCGTCAGGCCCTGTCCCGAGTTACGCAAAAATGCATTTGTGACAACTGATTTGTCAAACATGGAAAACCGGTCTTTGCCCTGCAGCTTGGCATGGTACAGCGCCTGATCGCAGGCCTGGAAGAGTGTCTGGTAATCCGCTCCGTCATCCGGGAAGCAGGAAATTCCGATGCTGCAGGAGAGACGTGTATCCTGTAATTCCTCAGTGAGGCAGTTGTGAAATGCCTCGATGACTCTCCGGGCACGTGCCTGTATGGCCGGGACATCATAAAAGTTGTAGACAAACACGAGGAACTCATCCCCGCCAATCCGGGCCACAATATCTTTTGAGCGGAACAGACGCAGAAGCTGGGAAGATATCTCAGTCAGCACGGCATCGCCGAACATGTGGCCATAGGAATCATTGATCTGCTTGAAGTTATCCAGATCAATAATCATCATGGCCGAGCGCTCCGTCTGGCCGTGGTTATCCAGAAGGTACTGTATTTTGCGCCATCCGGTGCTCTTGTTATAAAGTCCAGTCAGAGCATCCCGCTCCGCTTTATTGGTCAGTTCCTGTGTACGGCGTTTTTCGGCGTCGATATCGAGTATCACGCCGACCGCTTTGATGGGAGCGCCGGAGCGGTCGAATTGGGCGGTCGCGCGGACACGGCACCAGATATAGAGCCCGGCCGAATTGGCGATTCGCAGCTCCGTCTCGCTGTAGGGGCTGCCGGTTTCGATATTGTTAAGCAAAGCAAGAAACTTCGGGATGTCATCCGGAAAAAAGTGGGAGGCCTGCTGGATCTGTGTACGGATACTCTCTGCGGACGGTTTATAGCCAAACTTTTTCTCCCAGTTGGACGAATAATTTATCGTGTTTCCCATGACATCCCATTCGAAAATAATGTCATTGGTCTGATCAAGGATAATCTGGTGGCGTTCCATGGTCAGCCGGAGCGCTTCCTGGGCCTGCATCACCTGGGTCATATCGGTCAGGATGCAGTTCAGGTATTCCGTTCCGTCCTCGTCGGCAGAAAGGCGGCATTTGTCTAAAACCCAGATAACGCGGCCGTCCTTTGCCGTGACCCGGTACTCCAGCTCGATAGACTGTCCGGCCAGGAGTTGTTCTTTAAAACGTTCCATCACCGCTTCCCTGTCATCGGGATGTATCATGGCGACATAGCGGCTGTGGAATTTATCACGGATCTCATCGCGGGTGTAGCCCAGCAGATTCAGGAAACCCTGATTGACGTCACGAATAGTGAACCAGCGGTCATTGACACATTGGGTTATGGCTACCATCATGTTTTGGATGGCATCAATCTGCTTGGGATTATCTTTTTGGCATGGCAGCTTTTCCGTCTCACTGCCCGCATCCTTCCAGACGATCAGAATCCTGTTGGAGTGAGGAGACTGAATGTTCACGCGCAGGATCACCGCCTCATACCAGAGGTATGTCCCGGTGGCACGGTGGAGCACCCGGTACTTACGGGTGCGTTTGAGCAGACCGTTGTCAACAAAATCGTGTATGTATTCCGCGCTTGAACTCGATACAATCGCCCTGTCGTCCGGATGCACGGACTTTTCGACAAAGTTGTGAAGGGAGTCACGGTAATTGCCGCCGTAGCGCAGCGTGTCAAAGTCTTCGCTGGCCATGTACACCAGATGGTAGATTTCCGAACTCAGATCTACTTCCATGACGGTGGCGCCAAGACAGCGCAGCATGGCTGCATATTTCATCTGGCCGAACTGCTGGGTATCCTGTTCCTCCGTCTGTTGAAACTGAGGCGGAGTCTCCAGTTTTTTCAAATCCAGTTTTGGGGAATGGCCGTCGGCGTAACTGTGTGTCAGCGCGACAAACTGTTCCCTTGAGCTTTTGAAACATTCCAGCAGTTTGGGGGAGAATGCGCCGCACTCCCCATTCAAAATCATCGTATACGCTTTTTCAGGGGTAAACGCCTTCTTGTATACGCGGTCGGTGGTCAGAGCGTCGTAGGCATCGGCGATTCCGGCCGCCTGGGCGCAGATCGGGATGCTGTCGCCCTTTAGTCCGTCGGGATATCCGCGGCCGTCCCAGCGTTCGTGATGGTAACGGCAGATTTTGTAGGCATAGCGCAGATATTCCCTGTCATCCATCCGATCAAGCCCCTCCAGAATCTCACAGCCCTTTTCTGAGTGGGTTTTCATGATTGTGAATTCTTCTGTGGTGAGAGGGCCGGGTTTGTTTAAAATGGCATCGGGAATTGAGATTTTACCGATATCATGAAGCGCCGATGCGCTGGCAATTATATTGATGATGCGTTCATTTAAAGAATATTCAGGATAGCTGCGCATGATATTTTCAAGCAGTATCTTGGTGAACATTCGGATGCGCAGAATATGCTGGCCGGATTCGACATTCCGGTGTTCTACGACGGAGGAG
This sequence comes from uncultured Clostridium sp., assembly GCA_958349075.1. Taxonomy (GTDB): domain Bacteria; phylum Bacillota; class Clostridia; order Lachnospirales; family Lachnospiraceae; genus Otoolea. Next base: position 9,051 of record CATWBR010000027.1, on the reverse strand, counting down.
AGAGCATCCATCAGGACATCCTGTGATTCGCGCAGTTTTACGGCCTGGCGCTCTACAAGATCTTCAAGGTGCTCTCTGTGAAGGTTAAGCTCTATGGCATTCTGTACCCGCCGCTTGACTACATGCGGTTCAAACGGCTTCATTACAATATCCGATGCGCCGAGATCAAAGGCACGGACCTCGCTCTCCATAGAATCTTCTGCGGTGATGATAATGACAGGGATATTTTTTAAAAGTCCGGCTCTGCTCATGTCAGTCATAACTTCAAAACCATCCTTGACCGGCATAATAATGTCCAGGAGTAGGGCGGTTATGGAATCCCGGTACTGGTGCAGCAGAAGCAGGGCCTGTTCCCCGTTTTCAGCCTCCAGAATATTGTAGTCCTTTTCGAACAGGTTCCGGAGAATGGCGCGGTTTATCTCTACATCATCCACGATTAAAAGTGTGTTACGGTTCATATGGAGTTTCTCCTCTTTAGTTGCGCCGTCTCTTAATCACTTTCAGACGGGTAAATTCTTCACGGTCTTTTTCTTCCAGAGAGTTCGTAATATTACGGACAAGGCTGCCGTAAGACGGAATGGTAATATTTTTCAAGGCGTTGGCGCGTTTCTGGGTCTTTTTAATGCTGGCCGCCAGGCGGTAGGCGGAATTCTCCACCATGGAAAGCCTGATGGTCAGCTCTTTTACCCGTTCAAATGCGGCACGCGCCTGATCCAGGGATTCTTTTGTGCTGTAGAATGCATAGGAGGGCGGTTCGCCCTCCGTCTTGTGAAAACGCACAAGGGGGATCTCCGTTCCCATAATACTGCGGGCCTTTATCTCTATAGAGTCTTCAATCGGGATGGACTCTCCGGCCTCCTGGACGTAGCTGATACCCAGTTGGATATTGGCTTTTTGCAGACATTTATAGGCGGTCTGGAAGGTGACGTCGATTTCCGACTGGATGTCTTTGGCCTGGTCGATCAGAGCCATCAGCTCCCGGATCAGGATGTTACGCTTCTTATCCATCAGCTCATAGCCCTGGCTTGCCAGTGCCAGGGAATTTTTGGCCAGTATGAGGTTTCCCTTTGTGGGGAATGTATTTGGATTCATAATTATTTCCTCCTGTGAGCTGCAGTGCGTTTATTACTGCCCTGTACCGGCCGGTTTATAGTACTGATCCAGTACTTTGGTATCGATACGGTCAAGCTCCGTACGCGGGAGCATGCCCAGAAGTTCCCAGCCGATGTCCAGAGTCTTTAGAATGGTCCGGTTTTCGTGGGGATCCTGGCCGATAAACCGGGTCTCAAACTCTTTGCCGAATTTCAAATACAATTTATCGATTGGTGACAATTCGTCCTCACCGATAACCGAAGCCAGTGCCCTTGCATCGCCGACTTTGGCGTAACAGGAGAATAACTGGTTGGCCACGTCCTGGTGGTCGGCTCTGGTGAAACCTTCGCCGATGCCGTCCTTCATCAATCGGGAGAGAGACGGGAGGACGCTGACGGGAGGGTAAATGGACTGTCCCTGAAGTCCGCGGTCTAAAACAATCTGCCCCTCGGTAATATAGCCGGTCAGATCGGGGATCGGATGGGTGATATCATCGTTCGGCATGGTCAGAATCGGGATTTGCGTCACGGAGCCGGCGATCCCTGCCACAATGCCTGCACGCTCATAGATGGAGGCAAGTTCGCTGTACAGGTATCCGGGATAACCTTTACGCGACGGGATTTCTCCTTTGGAGGAGGATACCTCACGCATGGCTTCTGCAAACGACGTCATATCCGTCAGGATAACCAGGATATGCATATGCTTTTCAAACGCCAGATACTCCGCCGTGGTCAGAGCGATCTTTGGTGTGATCAGACGTTCCATAACGGGATCGTTGGCAAGGTTGATAAAGGTGACAACGTGATCGGAAACACCGCTCTCCTCAAAGGTCCGGCGGAAATAGTCGCCGACCTCGTATTTTACGCCCATGGCGGCAAACACGATGGCAAATTTCTCTTTTGAGTCATCGCCGAGTGAAGCCTGCTGTACGATCTGTGCGGCAAGCTGGTCGTGGGGGAGTCCGTTGCCGGAGAAAATCGGCAGCTTCTGTCCGCGGATCAGGGTGGTCAGGCCGTCGATGGCGGAGATTCCGGTCCGGATGTAGTTTCGCGGATATTCCCTGGAAACCGGGTTAAGCGGTTTTCCGTTGACATCCAGCCTGACATTGCCGGGTACGGGTCCGAGTCCGTCGATGGGCTGGCCGATTCCGTTGAAGGTGCGGCCAAGCATCTCCTCTGAGACGATAATCTCCATCGGGCGGCCGGTCAGTCTGGTGTGGGTATTGCGAAGCGCCATATTCTCCGTGCCTTCGAATACCTGTATGATGGCTTTCTCGCCATAGAGTTCAATTATTTTTCCGAGTTTGCGTTCCTGCCCGCCGACGCTCATCTCCACGATCTCGTCGTAAGCGGCATTTTCTACGCCATCCAGTATTACCAGAGGTCCGTTAATGGAACTGAGTCCTAGATATTCAATTGCCATGAAAATGCCCTCCTTAAGCGTTCCGCTCTACGACGTCATCGTAGAACTTGTCGATTGCCTCGCGGTATCCGTCAAATAAATCGAGGCGGTTGTTAGGAACGTCATACTTGATTGATATGATTTTTTCGAAGATATTATCCTGTTTTAAGATGGACATCGGCATTCCCATTCCTATCAGGGCGCGGCAGCGCTTGAAGAGATACAGGATGATTTCCATCATCTTAAACTGTTTTTTCATCGGCACGCAGGTGTCCTCCGTGTGGAATGCATTCTGCTGCAGGAAGCCGAGGCGGATGACCTTGGCGATTTCCAGCACCAGTTTTTGATCATCCGGCAGGACGTCGCTTCCGATCAGCTTGACGATTTCCATCAGGCTGTTCTCCTGGGTCAGGATATAGACGAGCTGGTTTCTGTAGTCGATAAAACGTTTATCCACGTTTTCCGTATACCAGGGAGCCAGATCGGTCAGATACTCCGAATAGCTGGTCAGCCACTGGATAGCCGGGAAGTGTCTGGCGTACGCCAGATTTTTATCGAGTCCCCAGAAACAGCGGACAAAACGTTTTGTATTCTGGGTGACGGGTTCGGAGAAATCTCCGCCCTGCGGGGAGACTGCGCCGATGATGGAGACGGAACCCTCCGTACCGTTTAAGTTCTGCATCATTCCGGCCCTCTCATAGAAGGCGGAAAGACGGGATGCCAGATAGGCCGGGAAACCCTCCTCGGCAGGCATTTCTTCCAGCCGGCCGGACAGCTCTCTGAGCGCTTCGGCCCAGCGGGACGTGGAGTCGGCCATAATCGCAACATGATAGCCCATGTCGCGGTAGTATTCCGCCAGCGTAAGCCCCGAGTAGAGACTGGCCTCACGGGCCGCCACCGGCATGTTGGAGGTGTTGGCAATCAGGGTGGTCCGATCCATCAGAGGATTGCCGGAACGCGGATCCGTCAGTTCCTGGAATTCTTCCAAAACCTGGGTCATCTCATTGCCTCGTTCTCCGCAGCCGATATAGATGATAATATCTGCGTCGGACCATTTGGCAATCTGATGCTGGGTCATGGTTTTTCCGGTTCCGAACCCACCCGGGATGCAGGCCGTTCCTCCCTTTGCAAGGGGAAACAGGGTATCCAGGATACGCTGGCCGGTGATGAGCGGACGGGAGGCCGGATACCGTTTGCCCACGGGACGCGGAATACGGATGGGCCATTTCTGAGCCATCGGGAGTTTCAGATCCGTGCCGTCAGGGCTCTGAAGCGTTATAAGCGTGTCGTGTATCGTGTATTTGCCGTCGGGAACAACGTCGGTCACGGTTCCCTCTATGCCCGGAGGGAGCATGACCTTGTGCACAATGGCCCTTGTCTCCGGAACTTCGGCGATAATGGCGCCCTGATACAGCGTGTCGCCTTTTTTTACGGTGAGGTGCGTATCCCACAGTCTGCCGCCGTCCAGCGATTCCACGCTGACACCGCGGTCAATATAGGCTCCGCCGGTTTTCTTAATCTCCGTAAGGGGGCGCTCAATTCCGTCAAAAATATTGGTGAGGATGCCGGGGGCCAGGATGACGGACACGGGAGAACCGCTCCCGCTTACGCTTTCACCGGGCTTGATTCCGGATGTTTCCTCATATACCTCGATGGTGGTTCTTTCGCTGGTGAGGCCGATGACCTCGCCGACGAGCTTCTCGGTCCCGACATAGACCAGTTCATTCATTTTAAAGCCCGGATCGCCCTTCAGGTAGACGATGGGGCCGTTGATACCATATATAATGCCTGTGCGTTCCATCTTATCTGCCTCCTAACCGGAACTGGAATTTCTCGGAGATTTCTTCCAGCTTCGTTTTAAATGAATTGTCTATCAGAATGTTTTTGGACGGAATGACGGCGCGGATACCGCCCAGAAATGTGGTATCGCTGAGTCTTATATCCGCCCCGGTATGAAGCGCGATGCGGTTTAGCTTATCGGCGTCCGATGGATCCAGATAGACGGTCATCGGCGCTTTTTGGGCGAATTCCATCGCTTTTTTTACTTCCGACTCAAGGAAATGCTGATAGTCGGCGGAATCGATGAAAAGGGCCAGGCGGTTGCGCAGCTCGCTGATCAGCATGGTTTTCAGTTCTTCCTGCTTCTGGCTGTATTCGCGTTTGATGTTAATCTGTTCAATGGACAACTGTTTGTTGATATCGTGTTCGATTTTTTCAGCCTCAGCGGCTACCTGCATATCGGCCTGACGGCGGGCATCCCTTTTATGTTCCTCCATAATGGATCTCAGGGAGGCGGTATAATCGGCCAGCATCTTGTCGCTGCGCTCTGTGGCATCCCCATAACAGAGGGATTCAAAATGTTCCAGTTTTTCTTCTATGGTCAAGTATGTTCACCTGCTTTCCAAATACTGCACTAGAGTTTGAGGCCGATGGCTTCATTGACATAGGCAGTGATAAAGTCCGGCTTGCGGCCGGTTCCGTGACGGTCAGGAATCTCCACAAAGAGAGGGAAGTTGTGTTCCAGCCTGACACGGTTGATGAGATCGGGATAATCGCGCCCAAACTTTTCGGTTAAAAGTACGATGCCGATCTCCTTATCGGCGAGGACTTTATCAAGCGCCTCTTTGACTTCCTGCTGTCCATGGACAACCACACCCTCCACGCCGGCCAGGCGCATTCCGGTGAGCGTGTCGATGTTGTCGCTTATCAGGTACATTTTCATTATAATTTACCCAGGATCATGAAGGAGATGATCAGTCCGTAGAGGCAGACACCTTCGGCAAGGCCGGCGAAGATGAGGGATTTACCAAAGATGGAGGAATCCTCACTGATAGCGCCCAAAGCGGAGGAGGCAGCGGCGGAAACGGCAATACCGCCTCCAATGCCGGAAAGTCCGGTGGAGAGCGCTGCGGCGATGTAGCCCATGCCTGCGGCGGCGCCGGCTGCGGTCCCGGCAGCCTCCTCAGCGGCATATGCGTTGCCGGAGAACATCAGGACGGATGCGGTTATAAGCGTTCCGAAAAACAGTAATACGTTGACACCGAGGGCTCTTTTGTACCGGCCCCTTGTTTTTTCACCTGCGGCAAATGCACCAAAGGGTACGGCAATACTTAAAATGAGTGCGGCAGCTAATAAGATTTTGACTGTTAATGACATAATAGTGATCCTCCATTATTTTTATATTACCGGTGAAGGTATTTTTGAGCAATCCCGCACCGTTTACAGTGTTCAGGCTTGATTTCCCGTCTCAGGCTTTTCCGTAAGGGCGGAATTCACGTCCGCTGCCCTTGTAGAAACGGCTGAAGATTTCGTAGTATTCCAGTCTCAGTACCTGGATTCCGACAATCAGTCCTTCCATTGCGCAGACGAACAGGTTGCCGATAATAACAACAGCCCAGTTTGGCGCTCCGGATTCGGCTCCGGCCAGCATCATGACAACCTCCATCATGGCCGCGTGGCTGACTGCGAAAGCGCCGACACGGACAAATGACAGGGTGTTGGAGAAGTAGCTGAGCAGCATCTCAAACATCTCAAAGAATCCCTGGACAAAGAACATGGCGCGGGATTCGGAAATGTGTCCGGCCTGTTTTTTGACGAGCGCCGCGAGCGGTTCCTTCAGGAAAATGATGATTAACGGTATTCCGAACATGACAGCCAGCACACCGGCGGCGGGAAGTGTTTTCCCCATCATGAAGAGAACGACAACGGCCAGAACGCTTCCGTAGAAGACAAGGCCTGCCAGACCGTTGGTATCGAACCAGGATTTTTCGGGATCCTTAAAACGGACCGAATTAATGATGTTCAGTATCATGGTCAGCACGATAATTCCCATTCCCAGGGCCACCGAAACGATAAATACGGTGTTGAGCTTTCCGATAAACGGCAGGTTCATCATCTGGGCGGCGGGCCGCAGCCAGAGCGGATGGAGAATTTCCTCAAATCCAAAGACACTGCCGAACAGGAAACCGAATATGGTGGAGAAGAATCCGCAGCAGGAAACAACGGCGGCCAAATCCATCTTTTTTACGCGGTAGAGCGCATATCCGCCGCACAGGAGAAGCAATCCCTGCCCCACGTCGCCAAACATGAAACCAAAGAGGAAGGAGTAGGTGACGGCGATCAGGATCGTGGGATCGAGTTCCCCGTACGCCGGCAGGCCGTACATCTTGATAAACATCTCAAACGGACGGAACAGTTTTGGGTTCTTCAGCTTTGTTGGCGGAGGAGTGAGCAGGTTGTTGTGGTCATCCTCCACAAGGCAGAATGTCTTGTCGTCCAGTTCCAGTTCCTTCCGGAACTGTTCCGCGTCACGTTCCGTCATCCATCCGCAGAGGATGTAGAATGTGTTGACATCGTGGTTGGTGCAGGCAGCCAGTTTCCTTACATTGAAATTCGTGTTGTAGGAGCTAAGCTTTGTGTAGGCATCCAGGATGTCCTGCCTGTTATCTTCCAGGATCCGATTGATCTGCCCATTGGTCTGCGCAAGTTCGTCTTCGGCTTTTTGAATCTGTTCTTCCAGGGCATCGATGGCCTCACCCGGTGTTCCGTTATATTCATCCGGCACAATAAACCGTTCAAAGTGAAGCGACGTATAAATGGCATCGATTCGTTTGGATATAACGGCCGGAACGAAGTAAACGATGGAAACATAATTTTCGTCCTCATGGCATTTGTAGAGAATGGTATCTAACGATTCATAGACGATCTTCTCGAATTTTGCATAATATTCCCGCGGGATCCGGCCAAACCGGAACCTGATGTGCTGGAAATGCAGAATGGATCTGATATCGTAATCCAATTCTCTGAACGGAAGGATTTTATTGTGGGAAGTCCGCAGCGTATCCAGTTCTCCTTCCAGTTTTGTCCTGTTTTCCATAAAAGCTGCCAGGGCTTTATCTACCCTGATGACAGTCTCGGATGCCTTTTCTATGGAAATGTCCCTGCTGTCCGGCAACAAAGTTCCTTTTGCCGGAGTTTCCGCGGTTTTGGCCGGACCGCCCGATTTCAGCGAGGTGACCAGGCGGGAGGCTCTTGTGAAGAGCTCTTTGTAGGGATTGATTTCAATATAAGGGCGGAGATCTTTTACGGTTTTCAGCTCGGACAGAGCATTCTCAATCTGAATCTCATATTTGCTGAGATACTGATTGACAACCCGGTCAATATCTTCTTTGGGACCGGTTATGCTTAGAAATTTCATTTTTTCTATCACGTCGCATTCCCCCCTGTTTCATGTTTTTCTATAATATCCAGAATTTCTCCGGCATCGAGGCGATAGCGGATTCCTTCTATAACCGTGACTATTTTCCTCAGCTCATCCTCCTTGAAGTACAGATAGGAGTAAAGCGAGGCGATGGAGTACGGATTTCTGGCGGCCGCAGTCCTGTGGATGTGGGCCAGAATCAAGTCGTACAGGATTTCCAGGTTTGGCTTTTCATCCAGCGCGGGCTGTTCGGTCTGTGAACCGTACCAGGTTTCCGAGAGTGCGGAGAAATACTCCTCCATGCTTTCGGCGGCAATCAGTTGTTCAAGCTGGCTGCTGCGCAGGCGGTAACGGATGGGGATAAGAAGTTTTTTTACTTCCGCGCCCGGGATTGCGTAGTACCGCTTGGTCCTGTAGATCCACTGAAGGTTCAGAAGGTCCAGTTTTGTTCCGAATCCCTGCAGGATAGTCTCCTGCTCCCTTTTTGGGATGTTTTTTTTGATTGCCTTCCAGGTCATGTTGAAATAGTAGAGATCCAGCGCCATCTCATAATCAAAGTGGCCGCCGTTGCCCGATTCGCGGATCCGCGCCAGCAGCGGGTAATAAACCGTACCCTCCAGGCTGTCGATAAATTCATCCGTTGTGGCGGCTGTGCCGATAGCGGCCAGATCCAGTTTGGAATGGGAACGGAAAAATTCCTCATATCTGGACAGGCCGACCGGAACCGGCTGATGAGCCGCCGCATTCCTCAGACAGCTCTTCATAATATCTACCTCAAAATGCATAAAATACAGCTTGAAAAAACGTCTCTGATTTATGTTGGAAAAACGGTACAGCCGGGCGTAATCCCTGTACAGGGAACCGGCCAGAAGCCGCTCGATAGTGCTGCGGTGCAGATCCTCACTGTCCATATCGGGGAACACGCCGGCATACGCCGGAAAGGCACGCAAAAATTCCACCGCTTCCGGTACGCTTTCCAGAGCGGCCATGGCCCGGTACTGGTCCCTGGTGAGGAGCTGTCCCGTCATGGCACGGACCTTGGTAGTCAGCCCGCTGTAGGCCAGAAGTCCTCTCATAAGAATCACACTCCCGTCATTTCTTTAAATAGCTGCTCCACATAGGTCTGGCTCTGGCACTTATAGTGGTTTTCCAGTTTCTGAATCATATGTTCCGCCCGGCTTCTCTGGCAGGTCAGTTTCTTCTGCATCTCGGCTTCCATGGAAGTCCGGACTTCGGCAATGCGGGCCTCTGTTTCGGCCTCCAGGGCCTGATTGAATTCATCCGTTTCTTTATGAATCTGATCCGCAATATCCTTTTTCCGGGCAGCGGCATCCTCCATAATCTTTACGGCTTTATTT